>CAZDRA010000010.1:0-73764 GCA_964507705.1 uncultured Roseivirgaceae bacterium
CCATTGCCCAACGGATATAAAATAAATTTTCTTTTACGGTCTCTCCCAAATCATGATCCCCTAAACCATCGGTGGACTGATATCCCATTTTTATCACTGTTCGCCAATCTATCCAATAATTTAATCCAACTGATACCTGGGTTGGGCTTTGTTCCCATAGCGCACCTTCGGAAGTTTGCAGTTCACTATATCTGCCAACTATCTCGAGTTTCCTGATCAACTTGTTTTCTACTAAAGATGGTCTTATGGATAATTGAGTATAATACCCATCACTCTTATTGTCGAAGGTATATGAACCACCGTCTTCATCATCATAATTGGCATCATCAACTTGCGAATAATTGTACTGAGCTTTGATGTCAATTACACTTTGCATGAAGTTTAGGTTTTTCACAAGGGACAAATCTATAGCGAATAGATTTGCTCTTACTCCCTCGTATTGTGAGCCATCAGATCCAACAACTCCTGTCATACCGGAAAATCCTACCTCCAACATCTGGTTAGAAAATGGCATAATACCAATTCTTCCTCCCACGGTCTTGTTTTTATTGTTGTCTTCCATAAATCCAAATCTCAGCATGCCGGCTTCATCAGGTTCAACAGAGCCATCCTTGAGTTGAGGGCCGTTAATTATATATGCCTGATAATTCCATTTGATAGAACTCGTATAAAAGGCTCCTCTTAGCTCAACCCCTACATCACTTGAAGGTGCTATGCCATCATGGCCAAAACCCAGGGGTGCTGAAACCATGCGGTTGATCCAGGCAGGATGTAACTTCTCGGTAAATGCTCCAAAGGGAATCAAGAACTGACCCGCCCGCACTGTCATAAAATCATTTAAAACATACGAGGCATTGGCGTAGCCCAGGCCAAGTTCAAATCCTCCATCGTGGGTAAATTCTCCTTCAAATTCGGCCTCAAAAAACAATCTGTCTGATTGTTTATATAATAATACCGGATTTATACCTCCTCCAATAAAACTGCTCTCGGTTTCTCCTCCCTTGCTAAGGGCATCAAAACCGGTGAAGAAAAATCCTCTCAACATAAACTTTGATTTGCCAGGCTTAAAGGAACCACCATTTTGGGTCGCTTGCTGACTAAATGTACTTGTCGCTTCTTGGGCATTTAGCACAAGAGTTGAAAAAAATGCAACAATAAGTATTAAAGTGCTTTTCATAATTTCTATTTCTTAAATGTCCTGATGTAATTGACCAACTGCCATCGTTGGTGAACGGTAAGGATTTCTTTGTAGGTAGCCATAGGAGGTCGTCCTTCAGTTATTTTCCAAAATATTTCACCATCTGTCTGATCTTGAACAAGAGCGGTATTTAAACTTGCAGGTCTTGGGTTTAAAGCCATTCCCGCAACGCCATCACCATGTCCCTTATTTCCATGGCAGATTGCACACATATTTGTGAAAAGCTTTTTACCATCTTTTGTCGCCTTTTCAATATCTTTTACAGGGTTTAGTATTTTTTTTGCAGAGGCAGGAGCTTTCCAAACTTCATTAGGTGTGAGTGCCATTAGAGAAAGCAAAAACATGCCCAAACCCACAGCAAGCATTAGCGATTTAATTCCGTCTTTTTTCATAGTTTTTAGTTTATTTCATTTATATGCATATCAAAGATCTGTCAACAAAGTCTAATTTGTGTTATGATATTATGTATATGATGTATGAAATTTTAAGAAGAATTTGCTCTGGAATAATTAAATTATTGGTGACAAATCTGGGTTAAATTAAATCGTTTGAGCAGTGAATAATATTCTCTGGGAAATCAACCATAACTCCACGTAAATTTGAGTCCGTTTCAACAATGAAAACCTTGGCTACTTTAGATTTTTTTTCATCATAAGTGAATGCAAATTTCTCTATTTTATGTATCCTGTCTTCACCAAAATACTCCCCAATATCTTCACAATAATATGCTTTGTCGCGCTTTACAAAATTCAATTGAATTCCTTGCTTTATTAAATCATTTATTGATTCTGATATACTTTTGTAAACAGACATCAACTGATCTCGATCTGATTTATATTGGCTTATTGATACCCCAATATACTTTTTAAATTGTGTGGATAAATAATTCACACTGCTATAGCACAATTTATACGAAATCTCTGTTACATTTAATTCATCCTGATCCAGCAATGCTTTTACCCTTTGCAGTCTTTGATTTATATAATACTGCTCAATTGTCATATTGCATTGCCGGGAAAATATTTTAGTCAAATAGTTATAATTTTTTCCAATTCGTTTTGTGATAAAATCTGACAATACATGGATCTCATTAGATTCTTCCAAAAGCTTCAGATATTCTATTATTAATACTTTTATTTTTTCTATGTACAAATCTTCTTTGTCCCGGATTAACTCAAAACCCTGCTGATCAAATTTACTTTTAATCATTTCAATATTTACCTTATCGGGCAAGAGTACAATTGCATGACCTAAATTGATGCTTTTTACCTGAATCCCTAATTCTGCCATAATATTTTCGACTGCGAAAACACATCTTGGGCAAACCATATTTTTAATATTTAATACAACTGATTCCATTTTGAACTAAATAAAATGTGGAAAATAAATTAAAGCAAAGAAGTAGCTGAAATATCAGTACTGCTTTGTTGGCACAATAGATTGCGCATACTTTAAGAATCAGTATTACCTACAAAAGGAAAGATTGGACAAAAACATAAATATCACCTTGTATAGTTGGCGGCGAAGAGTCCGAATAATAGAATTTAAAATTATCTGTGAACAGATTATTATAAGTCGATTGAAAAGTGGAAAGTTTTATTTCAAAAATAAAAAACAGTCTGGCCTCCAAAGAAGGCACTTCAGCTTTTTGAGCTATTAGGGAACTAACAACACTGCCTGTCATTTCTTCACAGCAACCCTCATCAGAGTTTGAAGAGTGGCTATGAGGTTCCTCTTTTTCAACACCAATATGATTGTGGTGAGCAGATGTTGAGCCTGTTTCGTGGTGGTGTCCGGATATAACGTGACTTTCTGTATCTACAGACTGTAAGGAAGTTGAGGTTGCAGAGTCCGTATGACAACTACGGTTCATACTATAGATATCGAGGTCGCACAATATCTGGCAGAAAAACACGCTCGAAATGGACGCAAATAAAGTAATGACTATACTAAAACGATATGTTCGTAATTTCGTCAGCAACTTAAATCTCTTTTTCTAAAACTCATTATATGGTAATTTTTATAAACGAATAACAAATGTACTAAAAACCTATGGGTCGAACTATGGCTATAAATAACCATTTTGATTTCAATAGAATATCGCTGTCGTAGGTGTCACAAACTCATTATTAAATAAAGGAATTTATTACCATGATTAACATTTTATACGATTACTTTATAAGACACAAACTCCTATTTAGGCTAATTGTTGAGACCTATTTTATTTATTTGCGAACAGCTTTTTGCATATTCTTTTTTCTGTTAAATTGAGCACTGATTTTTTTCTGCAAATAAGTCAATGGTCCTACAAGAACTGGTGCTTCGTCGGCATCAGCTACTTGTTTTGCATACTTATTGATTGTTGGCAGGTAAAGTGAAACATGGTCTTCTGTGACCTCCAATTCTAAAACATCTCTTTTAAACTCATCCAAACTACTCAAGCCAATGATATTTACTGCTTCTAACCAAACTGCATCTGTTTCCATATATACATCAATTTCATGATCAATAAATGGGTCTCCTTTTTTTAAGTAATAATGGTAGTCTTTGTGTTCGGTAGTAAAAAAAACAATGGTATCATTTTTTGCCATTTTTATTGAATACTTTCCTGATGCATCACTCACGGTTCCCCAATGCTGAGAAATATTATAAACCGAAACAGCAGTTAAGCCACCATTTAATGGATCGAAACAATTAATCCTACCGCTAATCTCAATGAGCGAATCTTCAGAAATATCCTTTTGTGCTACACTTACAAATGAATAAAACACAAAGGACATTATAAATAAAGCACTCCATTTCATGGCGACTGTCATTTTATATGAATAGTTAATTTAGTTACTACTTCAAGTTAAATACTTTTGCAATCTTATAAAAAATGGTGAAAATACTCTGATCAATTAGATACCTTTTAATACTTGAGAAAATTGTCTTTCGATTTAAAATAATAGACACTATGATCTTCCTCAGATTTCATGACAATGTATGCTAAAGCCTTATCAACTTCTTCTCCTGTCAAGGGGTCTTTGGCGTATCTGAAGTGACGGTTATTTATGATTTTATCGACACATTGTTCGCAACAACCATAGTACATTTTATCTCCCATTGGCACAGGAAATTGCTTAATTCCCATAAAGGCATCATTGACCATGCACACCAGTTCGGTTTTAAGTTTTGCATCAGACTTCTCATTTGCTTCCACAGACACACTAACAATATTTGATGCCTTCGGAGACTCAGACACTTTAGATTCCGTGAACCAGGGACTCTCAGAAAACATGTAAAACCCGAAAGCAAATATTGCTACAACAGACACATAAAAAATTGACCTTTTCATAATCATAAATGTTTTAGTATCTGATGGAAAAGGGTTTCCTACTCTTTTCAATACGACCAGTTAATGGCCTGGCAGGCAACCCTTCACCACAGGATATTGATAAATTAATTTAAAACTTCTTTATTAGACCCACACTTTGGCATCTTCTGACCCATATATGGGTTTTGAATGCCTTTTGAGGTCGAGAGCCAATTCGCACCACTTCCGTTTGCCATAGGACAATAATTGTAATAAACCTCAGCACCACTGGTTCCAAATGCTTTTAGGCTCATATAAAGTGCATCGTTTAATTTCGCCAGATGAACTCTTTGCTTTGCTATATCCGTCGATTCGATAATTTGACTGGACTCAGACTTTAGCTCTTTTGAATAACTCATCCAGGCATGATGTGCATCGCCTTTTAGAAGTGACATATCTACCTTTGATAATTGGCTTGAAAATTCAGTGATACTGCTTTTTATTTTCGCTTTGTCATCATTAAGAAATGCCTCGCTTAACTTTTGGTTTGCATCTACAACGTCTTTTAGTTGTGCTTGAAATTTTGCATCGACATCGTATTTTTTAACCATATCCATATGGTCTTTCTCATCCATTTTCATATTAGAGGGATGCTCATGCTGAGCCAAACTTGTACCTATGATAGTAATAAAAAATAAACACAATAAAATAATTTGCTTTTTCATTTTGAATAAAATTTAGTTTATGAATAATTTAATTAATTCCTGGATATCCCAGGGGATACATATTGATAGTTATGAATAATTATTGTTCTAAACCCACCCTAAAGGGCATGTCGTTTTATATTGAGTGTTACTGAATTACTTCTTTTGTTTCGCCACAAGTAAGCATGGCTTCGCCATAATATGGGTTTTTAATTTCCTCTGTTTCGCTTAACCAATATGCCCCTTTTCCATTGCGCGCCATGGGGCAATATTGATAGTAAATGGTAACGCCGGAAATTCCATACATTTTTATAGATTTGTATAATTCATCTATAAAATCAGCATACGCCAAACGCTGTTTTTCTATATCATCTGTAGATTTTATCTGATCTAAATCCCCTTGCAAAGCCTTCATATTTTCCATCCAGCCTGTGTGCATAGCGCCTTTTACCAAACTCATATCTACTTTGCTTATGGCATCTTCTACCTCAGAAACTGCCGCCTTGGTCTTGGAAGGATCTGATGCTAAAAGACCCTTTTTCAATGAAATATGAGCGGAATATACACCCGTAAGTTGCTTTTTGAAATTTTCATCTACCGCCATTCCTCCTTTTGCCGGTTCAGAATTCTGTTGCGTACTTTCAGACTTTGCAGGTGCTTCTTTTGGCTTGTCTCCCATGTCCATGCCTGCATGACCTCCCATTGATTGTTTTCCTCCTCCCGGATTCATCATGCTTTTTTCACCGGAAAGTTGGGCTGCAGCATCAATCTTGAATACGCCATTAGAAGCCACTAAATCACCCTCGTTCAATCCTTCGCTCACCACATAATAATCTCCGGCATCTGCACCCAACATAACTTCAGTAAAACGAAACATATTTTGGTGATTATTGGTCCGTACATATACCACAGATTTTTTTCCTGTCCATAAAACAGCAGCTTTGGGCACCAACAACTGATCTCCACTACCCGGCAACATTGTTTTCAGTATTCCGGAAGCCAGCATGTGTGGTTTCAACATATCTTTTTGATTGTTTAATTCTGCCCGAATACCTGCTACCCGTGTTGTTGGGTTTATCACAGGATCGATAAAAGTTACTGTACTTTCAAATACCTTATTGGGAATAGATTTTATAGTAAACTTTATTTTATCTCTCATCTTGATCCATGGTATATCACTTTCATAAGCATCAAACATCACCCATAAGTGGCGCAGATCAATGATTTTAAATAGCGCATCGCCTTCCTTTATATAATCACCCAAAGCAATATGTCGCATGGTCACAGTTCCCGAAAGAGGAGATAGCACATCAAAGTAAAATTTAACCTCTCCGGAATTTACAATTTCATCAATTTGTTCTTCTGTCAAATCCCACAATTTCAATTTATTCCTGACAGCCCGATAATAATTTGGATTAGTATCCTTTAATTTAATGGCTTCAAAAAGTTCTTTTTGAGCTGTCACCAATTCAGGAGAATATATCTTCGCCAGCGCCTGGCCTTTTCTCACCTTTTGTCCAGTGAAATTCACAAGTAATTTTTCTATCCTTCCCGGAAATCGTGCCGTCAATTCAGAAATTCTACGTTCATCGGGCATGATCTTGCCCGGAAGATAGACTTCTTTATATGCTGCTTTCTTTTCGATCACGGAGGTGGATACCTCAGCGATCTTCATCGCAGCATTCGTTAGCTTCACCGTATAATCACCATCTGCGCTATCATCTTCCTCTTCAACAATAGGAATCAACTCCATGCCGCATAAGGGGCAACTTCCCGGTTTATCCATTCTTATTTGAGGATGCATCGCACAGGTGTAAATCGCACCTGCCAGATGATCTTCTGCTACATGATCTTCTTGTCCAGTACCGTTTCCCGGTGCTCCGCTGTTCCCAAAAAGTATCCACCCTAAAAATACACCTACCACTAATATGCCGAGGTAGATAAAAGAATTTCGATTTTTTAACTGATCTATAATTTTCATTTTTTTATAATTTCGATTTTCAAACTTGCTTATTGATTTGATTATTTAGCGGTTAAATATGTTATAAATGCCGCACTGGTGTTTTGATCTGCTCGCGCTTTTTCCAGTTCTAAGTCATATTTCAGGAGTTGCCTGTCCATACGCAGGATTTCTTCAAAATCTGTTCCATCTGATGTATATTCAGCTAACAAAATATCGAGAGATTGACCTGCCAATTTTGAAAGATGCCTATACAAAACAACCCGTCTTTTGGCATCGAGATAATTGCGCCAAATTTTTTCAAGATTTTCTATCAGTACATTTGTTGTGTTTTCCTTTTCTTGAATTTTGGATGTACGCAGCAATTCTTTTTCCAGAATCATAGATTGATATTTATTGCCATATATTGGAAGACTCATACCGACTTGTGGGAAAATAAAGGCGTCTTTTCCATTACCGGAAAAGTCTGCGATATCTGTCCTTTTGCCAATAAACGAGTATGACAATCCAATATTAAATGAGGGCAACCCCATCTTCTCCGCCACTCTTGCCTCGCTGATCAATGCATTAATTTCGGCATCAAATTGCTTTAGTTCCGGATTATTTATAAGCATAGAATCAAGCAATACTTGCAGATCATCGTCAACAGAAATAACGGCTAGCGTATCGGGAACTATTATACCCCCAATGCTATCATAATTGAGCAGCTTTTGAAACTCTGCATTTATTGGCCTCCTGCTATCTTCGAAATATCCCAGTTCATTTTGAAGCTCCGCCAAATCCATCTCTACCCTTAACAGATCAACAGCACTACCCGTATTTGATTCTAAGCGCACATTTGCCAATTGCTTGAAGGATTCGAGAAAAACAATATTTTCTTCCGTAATCCTTATGGCCGTTTCCAGCACATATAGTTTGTAATAAGCAGATCGGACTTCAAAAAACAGCCTGTTTCTCTCATCATCAAAGGCCTCAAATCGTGCCTTGGCAATATTGGCTACTGCTTGTTCTTTTGCTGCCAATTGTCCAAACCATGGAAAAGCCTGATTTATGGACAATCCTGCACGCATTGGACCTACTCTGGTTTCTACAGGATTGATATAATAACTAAACATTACTGTTGGATCTGGTAAGGCTTTTACCTGCGGCATGCGCTCTAAAACAGATAAATACCTGTTGAATAGCGATTTTAAAATCGGGTTGTTTTCCGCTGCAGCTTTTAGGTAAATATCCAATGGATTTGTTAAATCCAATGAATCTGCCACGACCATCGAATCCAGTTGCTCCTGTACATATTCGTCTTTCTGCGCCAGCAAGAGATTGGTGCTGCATATCATCAACACCAATACGATATATCTTTTTATTTTATTTAATTCCATTATGAAGCTGATTTTAATTGTTTTTTCAAAATACCTTCCTGCCACATACAATATAGTGTCGGCACTACAAACATGGTCATCACCTGAATGAGCATACCTCCAAATGAAGGAATAGCCATAGGCACCATAATATCCGATCCTTTTCCTGTAGAAGTCAGCACGGGCACCAGTGCGATAATTGTTGTTGCAGCCGTCATCATGGCCGGTCTCACCCTTTTTACACCGGCGTGAAGCACGGTAGCTCTCACCTCTTTAATGCTGGTCGGCTTTTCTTTATCAAAAGTTTGTTTTAGATAAGTACCCATCACCACACCATCGTCGGTGGCTACGCCAAAAAGCGCAATAAACCCAACCCAAACTGCGACACTCAAGTTAATCGTATGCATCTGAAATAAATCTCGCATACCTACATCAGCAATACTGAAGTTCATAAACCCTTCCTGGCCGTATAACCACAACATGATAAAGCCCCCCGAAAAAGCTACAAATATTCCAGAAAATACCATCAAAGTAGGTTGTACCTGACCAAATTGAAAATATAGTATCATGAAAATAGCCAATAGAGATATAGGCACTACGATGAGCAATCGCTTAGTGGCACGTATTTGATTTTCGTAATTACCTGTAAATTTGTAAGTGACATTTGGAGGCAATACAAACTCTCCATTTTCCAGTTTGGCATTAATAATTTCCTGAGCCTCTTCCACCACATCTACCTCTGCAAATCCTTGCTTTTTATCGAAAATAACATACCCATTAAGGAAAGTGTCTTCACTTTTTATCACCTGAGGTCCTCTTCTATAGGTCACTTCTGCTAATTCTCCCAGAGGAATTTGAGCTCCGGATGGTGTGGGAATCAGCACATTTTTGACATCGTCAGGATTGTCCCGAAATTCTCGCGCATATCGAACCCTAATTGGGAAACGCTCCCTACCTTCAATGGATGTGGACAATTGAACACCTCCAATGGCTACCTCTATATAGTTTTGAATGTCTTTCATCGTCAAGCCATATCGTGCAATTTCATTTCTGTTCACATCGAATTCCAGGTATGGTTTTCCAACGATTCGGTCGGCAAATACAGATGAAGATTCTATGCTTGGCACTTTCTGAAGGATTTTCTCCAGATCGAGGCCAACTTGCTCTATGGATTCCAAGTCGGGCCCAAACACTTTTATGCCGATCGGCGCCCGCATACCAGTTGACAGCATGATGTTACGTGTCTCAATCGGCTGAAGTTTTGGTGCAGAAGTCATGCCTGGTATTTTGGCCACTTTTATGATTTCCTGCCATATATCATCAGGAGATTTCACGTGCGATCTCCATTGTCTGAAATACTTACCTCTCTTTTTGTCAACGATAAGGTCTTCTCGTTCTATCAATCTGAAACCATCTTCTTTAGGGTTGTAGATAGAGCTATCAGCTAATATAAATGCATTGTCTTTATTTACTTTAAACCTAAGTCGATGACCATTTTCATTTAAAATATACTCCGGCTTATAATTTATCGTATTCTCAAACATAGATATTGGAGCCGGATCAAGTGCCGAATTCACCCTTCCCCATTTACCAACGATTGACTCTATTTCGGGAATGGCCGCCACATACGAATCCAGTTTCCGGATTACATCCGTATTCTCTTCTATACCTGAATGGGACATCGTCGTGGGCATGAGCAAGAATGATCCTTCGTTTAAGGAAGGCATAAACTCCTTGCCTGCTCCAGGCATCTCCTTATCCAATTTTTTCCATGTATCTGTTTGCCGGATGTCCCAAGATATTAGATTGGTGCCATCAGCTACAAATCCAAATATTTTCTCGAAACCTTGCCAAGTCGTGATTCCAAATAGAATTACAAAAACCGGGATAGATAAAAACTGCCATTTATGGCTTAAACACCAGGCTAGCAATTGAGGGTAATAATGTACAATTGCCAAGAGTGATCCTAAAATGGAAGAAATCAGAATGAGGGCAAATAAGAAATTTACTAACAGACTATTCTGCGCTCCTAAGGGCATCCAAGCAGTTGTCAGAAAATATACCATGGTCAACAAGATGATAACGGTATTAATTCTATTTGGCCACTCGGCATATTTTTTGGGCCACTTGTATTCAAAGAAGTTATTTAGACCAAACAGGATAAGACCAATTGCCGGAATGCTACCATAAATAATAAGTAGTGCAACTCCAAGACCACCAATAACTCCAGCCCAAATCTTTTTAGATTTTTCTTTATCAAATCGTATGGACAGTACAACATGAGACAATGCAGGGATTAACAAAAGACCAACGACCAATGCACCCAACAAGGCGAATGTCTTGGTGAAAGCCAAGGGTCTGAATAACTTTCCTTCTTGCGCCTGCATAGCAAATACGGGAAGAAAGCTAATTACTGTAGTGGCAAGAGCGGTCATTACAGCAGAGGCTACCTCGACTGTGCCTTCATAAATTACTTCTAATAATTTCAGTCCCCGAACGTCTTTATTCTCTGGCATTTCAAGATGCCGGACGATATTTTCTGTAAATACCACGCCGACATCTATCATCACCCCGATGGCGATGGCAATCCCCGATAGTGCTACAACATTGGCATCCACGCCAAAGTGCTTCATACTGATGAAAGTCATTAATACTGCTATTGGCAATAAACTTGATATAATTATGGATGCCCGAATATTCATCATCAGCACAATCACTACGATAATACTGATAAGTATTTCATGGGTAAGGGCTTCTTCAAGTGTTCCCAAGGTTTCCTTAATTAAGCCGGATCGGTCATAAAAGGGTACGATGGTAACTTTAGAAATTGTGCCATCAGCCAACACCTTGGACGGCAACCCTGGGGAAATCTCTTCTATTTTCTTCTTTACGTTTTCGATGACTTGCAAAGGGTTGGCACCAAATCGCGAAACCACCACTGCGCCGGTAGCTTCTGCACCACCTTTATCAAGGCCGCCTCTTCTTGTCGCAGGACCAAAATGTACCTGGGCAACATCCTTAATCCGAATGGCCGTATTACCATGTACAGTGACAACTGCCAGTTCCAGATCCTCGATGCTTTTGATATAACCCAGCCCCCGCACAAGGTATTCTGCTTTGTTATATTCCATGGTTCTTGCTCCAACATCCAGGTTGCTCTTCTTAACCGCATTCATTATTTGAGCCACATTCACATTGTACTTCTTCATGGCAATTGGATCAATATCCACTTGGTATTCTTTCACAAATCCCCCAATGGCAGCTACTTCAGAGACCCCTTGGGCAGAAGTCAATGAATACCCAATATAATAATCCTGAAGCGTTCGCAATTCCTGGGGATCCCAACCTCCAGTCGGTTCGCCTGTTTTGGGGTTTCTACCCTCCAGTGTGTACCAGAATATTTGGCCGAGCGCCGTAGCGTCTGGTCCTAATGCAGGTTGCACTTCTGCCGGAATCATACCAGTAGGTAAGGAATTTAATTTTTCCAAAATCCTTGTTCTACCCCAGTAAAATTCAATCTCTTCCTCGAAAATGATGTATATCGTAGATAGCCCAAAAATGGAACTGCTTCGAATCGTTTTCACTCCGGGAAGCCCCAACAATGCTGTTGTGAGCGGATAAGAAATTTGGTCCTCAATATCCTGAGGAGATCGTCCCATCCAGGTAGTGAATACGATTTGTTGGTTCTCACCAATATCCGGTATAGCATCCACTGGAACTGGATCTCTAGGAAACCATCCCAATTTCCAGTTAAAAGGCGCATTTGTTACTCCCCATCCAATAAAAACCAGGACGATCATGGTAGTAACCAGCTTGTTCTCTAAGAAATATCTGATTAATTTATTAAGCATGTTATTTTTTTGTTGATATAATAAAGAAAAAAGGAAATGACATGGGATTGTTGGCAACTCAAAATGTGCCAAACCCCATGAAAGAAATCTCTACATCAACAATTCAAATAAGGAAAGACTGTATAAGTACCGGTATGTCTCTATCCGGCAAAGGGGGATGGTAATTTAAATATTTGACACATTCATTTTTCTCCATAGAAACGGACGAAATGTATAGGTCAAGAAAGGCAATAATTACTGGCAGGTCAATTTCAATATTATAAGCGGCTGGCTGGAATTTATCTGTGATTTTAAATTCCTGAGATTCATTCTGACAACAGTTATGGTCAATAACCTCCTTGTCAGGATCGCAAAGGGCAAGAGCTTTTATTTCCATGCCGCAGCGCAGATCATTCGCACCTATGCTCACACTTTTGTTGTGCACCATTCCGCCACACTGGTGTGCCGTGAAGGTGAACCCCATGGTGCTCATAAAAATGAGCACGGCAAAAGATATGGCAATTATTTTTTTCACGTAATGCAAATATAATTATTTATTTGGGTTAAAGATTATACTATTTTGCCAAATGCTTATATGATTTTGCCTAAATAATCAATAAATTCTAATCTCCTTATTAACAATTCAATATTTGTAGAAATAACATGGACTAGTTTATTTAATATGTGGTGGCTTGATAATGGCGAATGTTGGCATTTTGTTATTCAATTGATAGCTTAAATTGTTTCCCGAATCCAGCCTCTACAATTTTTCTAAATGTAGATAGCTCCACGTCTGTTCTATTGTTTTCGGGTCGAGAAAATAGAACCTTGATGTTCCACTTCGCAATGCCATTTGTTCTTGAGTTAATCTCACTTTTCTTCTTGCAACCTTTATTAAATTTCCGAATTTCTCTGAATTAGAAAGTTCTGCAGGTTCACTCCAAGGTAATGTAAAGTTCATCTATTGAACTTTTTTGAATTCACTTGGTGTTAAAAGCGGGAATTCAATATCACCTTTTGTAATATTCCATTGTTCAAAAATATCAGCAAATTTGTATGAATACCCTGACTGTTAATGCCAGCCGGCAAGCCATATCCGTCAGGCTAATGTTTTGAGAGCTTAGTAATGAGACTCTGGAAGAATTTGGGAAAATTAATTATTTGAAATGCGCTTAACTAATTGTTCAGTTTTTTGTTGCAATTCCAAATTTGCTGGTCATTGTTGAAAAACTATTTCCATCTCTATTTAGAGACAAATACTTTCCGTAAGTAATAATTCCGTAAATTTAGTACAATGAGTACAGGAAGTTGCAGAGAATCAAGATTGTGCACTTCTATATTATAATAAACCTATCCTAAGCATAAACAGATGAAATTACCATACCTCGCATATGATGAATGGAAACTAACCAGGGTCACCCTTCATTTAATTCTTCAGATAATTGGCAAAATAAGATTAAAGACAACACCTCGAAAAAACCATTGGTGGTATTGTACATTGTACGTTTCAACAAAAGGATTTTCGACACATTCAATCCCAATGCCTGATGGAATAAATACTTTTGAAATCGTTTACAACATTCATAAAAGAGCAGTCCAACTGCACTGTAGCACTGGAGATAAGAGAGAGATTCCACTGTCATCTGGTTACTCAGTAAGTGAATTTTACAAGACCATTATGGGTATTTTAAATGATTGGAGTGTAGAGTCGGTATTTATAAATAGACCGCTTGATATGGGGATTGACAAACCCTTTGAAGAGTTGACAGAATACCATCATTATGACTGGGTTTCTATTCATCTATTTTGGCAAATGATGCTTTGGAGCGATGGAGTATTTAAGGAATTTAGTGGGCGGTATTATGGTAAAACCTGCCCTGTGCATATATATTGGCATCACATGGATCTTACAGTCACAAGATTTTCAGGAAATCTGGCTCCACCAATGGGTCCAAAAGCAAGAATATTGGAAAAAGATGCTTACTCTCATGAAGTAATTAGCTTTGGATTTTGGGCGGGTGATGATAATTTGTCAGAACCGGCATATTATGCCTACGCAGCACCATCTCCGCAAAACCTAAATAAAGAACCACTAAAGCCGGCAAAGGCATTTTGGGTTGATTCAAATGGTAGCCCAATGGCGATTCTTAAATACGAATACTTATTGAAAGATAAAGACCCTCGGAAAATACTTTTGGAATTTCTTGAGAGTGCCTACATGGCAGCCGCTATACTTGCAAATTGGGATATTGAAGGTTTGAAAGTTCCTCGATTAATTGACCTGTAATTAGTCATGGAAAAGAATATATTGTTGTAACACCTTTTATAAGCATAATGAAAAATGAATATTTACGGCACACTTTATCAACGATATCATATCGTTTTCAAAAAGCAGTAAGAAGTGCCAATACTGACTTCGGAAATTTTTCTTTGGGCAATGGAAGTAGAACCCCTGCGGAAACCCTTAACCATATGTGTCATGTGTTGCATGCGACAAGAATTTTTTTGGTAGAGGAAGTAATTCAAGAGAAACCACCGGAGAAGTTAGAATTTCATTTAGAGATTGACAAATTTAATTCTGAATTGAAAAAATTGGACAGTATTTTTATAAATAAAGACCTCGGGATTAATTACTCAAAGAAATTATTGCAAGGCCCATTATCAGATATTTTAACTCATATTGGACAATTATCAATGTTGCGGAAATTAAGTGGCGATTCAATCTCTGGAGAAGATTTCTCAGCAGCGGCAATAATTACTGGAATAGCCTAATTCTTGATGACCAATAAATATCAAAACCTCTAATTTCGACTCTTCTTCAAAAATTAATTTTATGAAAAATTTTATCCCTCCTACGCTAAAGCTTCGACGGACAAGCATTCTAGCAATCTTGTTATTCTTCACATTGGGATGCGATCAGAAAACAAAAAATCTGGCCGCAATTCCAACGGATAAACTTTATAGCGAAGGGTGGAGCAACAGACATCAGGAAGTAATGCTCAATAACAAATCAAACCCGCAATTAATATTGATTGGTAATTCTATATTTAACTCACTTGATGATACAACCAGAAATTTCGTCTGGAAAAAATACATAAAAAAATACGATGCCGTAAATATGGGTTTCAGTGGAGATCGCACTGAAAATGTGATCTGGAGATTACAGAATGGTGAATTAGATGGAATTAGTCCAAGAGTTGCCATGGTTCTTATTGGAACAAATAATACGGATGGCAACCATTATCTTAACATTACTCAAGCGGAAGAACTTTCTGAAGGAATTTGGGAAATTTGTAAGATCATAAGGAATAAACTGCCTGAAACTCAAATATTATTATTAGGTATTTTTCCTTATGGATATAAACCCAATAATAGAGATAATATAAATAAGGCTACCAACAAGATCATTTCCGGGTTTCCCAAAAAAGACAAAAAAATTCATTATCGAGACATCGGTGATATTTTTGTTGATGCTGAATCGAAAGTCAAAAAGTCTTTGATGCCGGATTTCCTTCATCCTAATTCCGATGGATACAAGGTAATGTTTGACGCACTTGAAAGCGATATTGAAAAACTAATGCACTGAACTCCCTGCTTGTAGATGTATGGATAATTGAAATATAATATTCCCCTATTTCCCATTGTGGATTTAGAATTTTAACATAATTTTTTTGTCGTAATAGCAAAGACAATCGATTACGAAAAAAATCATAATAATTTAAGCAACCTTTTTGTTATTCGACTCGTTAATCGTAATATTGCAATAAACCAATAAAGCATGGGACTTACAAAATCATTTCACTTTAATGAGGAGCAAAATCAATTGGCTTTATTTTCTAAAGCTTTTGCCCATCCTGCAAGAATTGCGATTATTCAACAAATAATTAAAAACAAAACTTGTATAGTTGGAGCTCTATCAGATGTGCTTCCCTTATCGCAATCGACAATTTCTCAGCATTTGAAAGAGCTAAAAAATATTGGAATTATAAAGGGTGAAATTGATGGCCCTTCAATATGTTACTGCATCAATGAATCAAACTGGAATTATGTAAGGAAAATGCTAACGAAATTCTTTTCGGAGATAGATAATAATTGTTGTTAGCATGCTAAAATATTGAAAACTCTCAAAATAAAAATTAATATAATCTTTAAAAAAAATATACTGTTATGAATAAGAGCGAGGAAATAAAGAAAATGGTAAGGGAAAAATATGGTGAAATTGTAGTCGCCGAAAAAGGACAAGCAGAAGCTTCATGTTGCGGTCCCACAGCAACTACCTGCTGTGGCCCTGATGCTGATCTTACTATATTTTCTGAGGATTACAGTCAACTAGAAGGATACAACCCTGATGCTGACTATGGTCTTGGGTGTGGGTTGCCTACCGAATATGCAAAAATCAAGAAAGGTGATACCGTAGTGGATTTAGGTTCGGGAGCTGGAAATGATTGTTTTGTTGCCAGGCAAATTGTCGGTGAGGCGGGGCACATAATCGGAGTGGATATGACTTCAAACATGATAGACAAAGCAAGAGAAAATGCGCAAACTCTCAAATTACCAAATGTTGAATTTCGCCTGGGCGAAATAGAACATCTTCCAATAAAAAATGAAGAGGCTGATGTGGTAGTGAGCAATTGTGTATTGAACCTTGTGCCGGACAAAAAGCAAGCTTTAAATGAAACATTTAGAATATTAAAAAATGGTGGACATTTTAGTGTTTCTGATATTGTGACGTACGATAAAATCCCAAATGGTTTAAGAGAGGATGCCGCTTTGTATGCAGGATGTGTATCTGGCGCCATGATAAAGGAAGATTATATAAATATAATTAGGGAGGCAGGGTTTGTAAATATAACCATTCAGAAAGAAAGGAAAATTGATCTTCCGGATGATATGTTACAGAAATATCTTGACGAAGAACAGGTGAAAAGTTATAAAGAAGAATTTGAAGGTATAGCAAGTATTACAGTTTATGGGGAAAAACCATGCTGTAATAAAAGCGAAAATCAGCCTTCTCAAAGTAGCTGCTACTAAATAGTATATTTGTATAAACTACCATAAAAATTGTTTAAGAAACTTGCACATACTTCAGATTCTTTAATTAAAGAATTCGAGCTTATTCCTAACGAGCGTAAAATGCTTTTAGAAGAAATGAGTTTCTATATAAAAGAGAAGCTCATTTCTTCTAAAAAAGTCTGCCTTGTTTTCATTTGCACACACAATTCTCGAAGAAGTCATTTGGCTCAGATATGGGCTCAGGCAGCTGCATACTATTATAAAATAGAAAATGTCCATACTTTTTCGGGAGGAACCGAGAAAACATCATTTAATATTTCGGCAGTGAAGGCACTAAAAAAAGCGGGCTTCAAAATTAAAGCTGATATTGGTGGCAGAAATCCAAAGTATGCGGTGCGATATGCAAAAAAGGCTGAGCCTTTAATTTGCTTCTCCAAAACCTATGATACAGTACAAAACCCATGTCTGGGTTTTGTGGCAATTATGACTTGCTCCGATGCCGATGAGGCCTGCCCAACTGTTGGTGGAGCCGAGTATCGCACATCTTTGACCTATGAAGATCCAAAGATTTTTGATGGTACAGCCAATGAAGATTCTGCCTATGAAGAAAGGAGTTTACAAATAGGTAGGGAGATGTTGTATGTCTTTAGCCGGATAGTCCAATGAAACATAGTTGCGTAAATATAATTGATCGCTTCCGATCAGAATAAGAAATATCGTCTATCCCTTCATTAGTTGGATTCATCCAATTTGGATTATCAAATAATTTTGGCATACCATTTTATTAATTGTCAAATAAACAGTTGATCAAAACTCAAAAAATTATAATTTGCAGATAAATATTCAGGGGAACTCTTTCAACTCATTCATTATCTTTGTTCCTGCAGGGGTTCCATAGTGATTTAAATACTGCGTCAAACCTGCCTCGCCGGTAGGCAGGTTTTCTTGACTTATCCCGATAAGGCTTCATAAATTTTCCTTGTCTTTAAAACACTATGAAAATTTTGATGCAAATGAATTAATAGAGATCCCCTTCAAAAAAAAGCAATGCTACAACTTCATAAATTATATATATTACTGGGTGTAATTTCATTTTTTACTGCATGTCAGCAAAAAGATAAAAATACGAATCACCAACAAAATGACAGACCAAATATTGTATTAATTGTCGCTGATGATCACGGTACAGACGATCTGGGTTGTTATGGAAATACGGCCATTCAAACTCCTAATCTGGATAAATTGGCATCTGAAGGAGTGCGATTTACCAAAGCTTACTGCACCACGGCATCGTGCAGTGCCAGCAGATCGGTGATCCTGACCGGGCTGTACAATCATGCCAATGGGCAATATGGACATCAGCACAACTTTCACCACTTTTCTGCTTTCGACAATGTAAAAAGTCTTCCGGTAATTTTGCATGACAATGGATATATCACCGCCAGTGTTGGAAAATATCATGTTGCCCCGAAAAAGGTTTTTCAATTTGATCACTTCCTGAAAGCCAATGATCGCAATGCTGTTGAAATGGCAAATGTGAGCAAGAAATTTATTGCCGAAAATACCAACAAACCCTTCTTCCTGTATTTCTGCACCGGCGACCCACACAGAGGAGGAGGAGTTGTCGAAAATAACCCATATAAACCCGATCGCTTTGGCAACCTGGACGATGGATATGAAGGAGTAAAGCAAATATTGACAAATCCTGCTGATGTGGCTGTTCCAGACTTTCTTCCTGACAATGCAGCTTGCAGAGAAGAACTGTCACAATATTACGAATCGGTAAACAGGGTTGACCAAGGAGTCGGGAAATTGATCCAGTACCTCAAAGAGGCCAAAATCTACGACAATACCATTATCATTTACATATCAGATAATGGGATAGCATTTCCTGGGGCAAAGACCAACCTATATAATCCTGGCATGCGTTTGCCTTGCATCATCAGAAACCCATTGATCCCAAGAGTTTCTGAAACCTCTAAAGCTATGATCAATTGGGCCGACCTCACACCAACTATATTGGATTTTGCGGGAATATATAATTCAGAAATTTTGTCGGATTATCTACCTGAAAAGGAAAGAGAGATGAAAACAAAAAATGGAATACCGGTATTTAATAATTTCCATGGAAAATCCTTTAAGCAAGTCATGGATACCGGAGATGATTCCGGTTGGAACGAAACTTATGCCTCGCATACTTTCCATGAAATAACCATGTATTATCCAATGCGGGTTGCCATGGACAGGAAATACAAACTGATATGGAATATAGCGCATGGACTGGAATATCCCTTTGCCACAGATCTATGGGCTTCAGCCACCTGGCAAAGCGTATTAAATGATGAAAAAACCATGAAAATGTATGGCCCGCGACCGGTGGAAGACTACCTAAACAGGCCGAAATTTGAACTTTATAATCTGGAATCCGATCCTTTGGAAACAAAAAATCTATCTGACAATCCTGATTTTAAAAATATTCTGGAAACAATGAAGGGGAAACTTAAATCATTCCAAAAACGTACCCAGGATCCATGGATAGCAAAATGGAAACATGAATAAGGAGGGAATGAATAAATGAGACAATGATTAAATGATTAAATTAAAGAATGCTTGTTCGCCGAAGCTTTACCGTGTTAGCTAAAAGCTTTAGCGATTGCGAAGCGTAGGTGGAATAGAATGAAGGAAACTTGCATGATAGATTAGTAATATTAAACAGAAATCAGAATAGCAAACTTTTAATTTCACTAAAAAAAATAGTTGAGCCAATATTGATAAATAAAACCTACATAAAATATGAATTTTAAACATTACATACTTTCGCTTATTCCTCTGGCAGTCTTAATAAGCTGCTCCAAAGCCCCTGAAAAGGAATTGAAACCAAATATCATTTACATTTTAGCTGATGATCTTGGTTATGGAGATTTGGGCAGCTATGGCCAAAAGGTCATTAAAACTCCAGAAATAGATAAAATGGCCAACGAAGGCATTCGGTTTACCGATCACTATGCAGGAAGTACGGTATGTGCTCCAGCTCGATGCACCCTGATGACGGGGCTACACACAGGCCATGCACGAATACGAGGAAATGCTCTTGTGCCGTTAGAACCTGAAGACGTCACCGTTGCCGAACTTTTGCAGTCTGCCGGCTACACCACAGCATTGATTGGAAAGTGGGGACTGGGTGAAGCCGAATCTACAGGAATTCCCAATAAAAAAGGGTTTGACTACTTTTTTGGCTATTTAAATCAAATCAGAGCACACAATTCTTACCCCGAGTTTTTATGGAGAAATGAGGAGAAAGTAATGCTTGACAACAAAGTCGAATACATTCAAACAACTTATGCCAAAGGCGTGGGAAGCGTGGCAAGAGAAAAAAATACCCACTCTCACAATTTATTTACAGAAGAAGCCCTCAATTTTATTGAATCCAATAAAGACTCCAGCTTTTTCCTTTACCTCGCATATACTATTCCTCATGCAAATAATGAAGGACTTAGGATGGGTCAAATTGGCGTAGAGGTTCCAGATCTGGGCATTTACAAAGATAAGAATTGGCCAGAAGCACAAAAGGCCCAGGCAGCGATGATCACGCTTCTGGACAAGGATGTCGGTTTGATATTAAAAAAGCTAACGGAATTAAATATTGATAGTCGCACACTCGTGATATTTACAAGTGACAATGGCCCTCATGCTGAGGGCGGAGTCGACTCCGATTTCTTTGACAGCAATGGCAAACTGAAAGGTATTAAGAGAGATTTGTATGAAGGAGGCATTAGAGTTCCGATGATTGCCCGATGGCCAGGAAAAATAAAAGGCGGAACTCAAAGTGATCATATCTCTGCGTTTTGGGACTTTCTGCCAACAGCATGCGATATTGCCGGAATCACTACTCCCAAAAATACAGACGGAATTTCTTTCCTTCCGGCCATGAGAGGTGGAGAGCAAAAAGAACATGAATACCTCTACTGGGAATTTATGGAAAAGGACGGAAGACAGGCCATTCGAAAAGGAAATTGGAAAGCGGTAAAATATGATATGACCAATAACCCCGATGCGACAATTCAATTGTACGATCTGTGCAAAGATATTGGTGAAGAAAACGATATCGCCTCTGGGCATCCTGAAGTTGTTAGTGAAATGGCAAACCTTATAAAAACCTCAAGAACTCCATCTGATGATTTTAAATTTGAATTTGAAGAAGAATAACATATTGACCATGAAGAAATCGAGGTATCTTATTTGCCTCTTTTTCTTTTGGCTTGTGATAGAAACCTATGCGCAAAAAATAACTATTGATCGAAACCTGCCAGAACGCCTGGAATGGTTTGGTGATCTGGGGTTTGGCATGTTTATCCATTGGTCTGTCGATGTGCAACTTGGTGCCATGATTAGTCACAATGTTGCCGTTGCCTCCAAAGACTATCAGGATCAGTATTTCAATCAATTGCCCAAGACATTTAACCCCAAAAATTTTGACCCTGAAGAATGGGCAAAACTGGCAAAGTTGGCCGGCATGAAGTACATGGTTTTTACTGCCAAGCATCACAACGGTTTCTGTATGTGGGATACCAAAACATCTTCCTTCAACATCATGAATTCCGGTTACGGAAAAGATATTTTGAAAGAGCTCATAGATGCATTTCGCAAACAAGGCATTGCTATTGGCTTGTACTTTTCTCCTGACGACTTTTTTGTTATGTATCAGCAAGGCTATGCACTGAGCAGAAACTCAAATGAGTCAGCATCGACCATGAATACTGAACTCTGGGAAATCAATAAAAAGCAATTGAAGGAGCTGCTTACCGACTATGGGAAAATTGACATATTATTCATTGATGAAAAAAGTGATTGGGCAAATCCGCTGGTTGCCAACTATGCATGGGATATTGACAAAGATTTGGTCATTACTCGCGGAGGTATGGAAACACCGGAACAGCATTTGCCGGAAGAACCCTCCGAGGAACCATGGGAAGCTTGCTATACCATCGGCTACCATTGGCAATATGTAGCTGATGAAAAATACAAGGATGCAAATACACTGATAAAGTTATTGATAGAAACAAGAGCAAAAGGTGGCAATCTCTTGCTGAATGTTAGTCCGGATGCACACGGAGAAATTCCCGAAGGACAGGCAAGTCGCCTTCGCGAAATGGGTCTGTGGCATATGGCAAACCATGAAGCTATCGAAAATATAAAACCCTGGAAAATCACCAATGAAAATGGGATTTGGTTTACCTCTGGCAAAGAAGAAAATACCGTTTACGCTTTTGTCAACTCGCCGTATTGGAAGTGGATGGAAGAAAGGGCATTTTTCATCAGGTCACTTAAAGGTACCCAAAACACCACCATATCAATTCTTGGTCAGCATGACGAGGTGATGGAATATCATATTTCTCGCTCGCCAAAACCCATACTCTCTGTCGTAGATGAGGGAATATTTATAAATGTTATAAAAGCCCAGCGACTAAATAAAACTTGGGACAATCCGATAGTGATTAAGTTGGAAAATGTTGAATATCGAGATAAAAAAACAAATAGATTTAAATTTTAGAAAAAATCATGGCAAAAATAAGAATCGCTGCAGTTCAAATGCAGCACAAGGATAGAGATAAAACGTATAATCTGGGAGTTATCGAAGCATTGAGTCGCAGGGCTGCAAAAGAAAAAGTCGAACTCATTTCATTCCCGGAAATGTGCATTACAGGATACATGTATGTTGAAGCCTTGTCGGTAAAGGAGGTACTATCCATTGCCGAACCCATCAATGGCCCAAGTGTTCAAAAACTCCAGGAAATTGCAAAGGCCAATAATTTGATCCTCAGTGCTGGGATAATCGAAAAAGATGAGCAAAATAATTTTTATAATACTTTTGTTTCTGTGGGGCCCAATGGATTATTGAATGCCTTTAGAAAAATTCACCCTTTTGTGCATCAAGAAATGTCTGCCGGTAGTGAATTCTCAACTTTCGACGTCAATGGTGTAGGTGTAGGAAGTTTAATCTGCTATGACAATAATATGACTGAAAATTATATGATGCTTTGCTGGGAGAAAAAAGCCAAAATAGTATTAGCACCCCATCAAACGGGAGGCTTTGATATTCCAAGTGCAGGAATGGGAATTATATCTCCAGCGCTTTGGGCTAACAAAGACAAAGATCCCGAAGCTTTGCGAAAAGAATTTTTAGGCCCTAAAGGCAGAGAATGGTTAATGCGTTGGTTGCCATCACGTGCTTACGATTATGGTTGTTATGTTGTCTTTTCCAATGGAGTTGGGCCAGATGGGCCAGATGAAGTGAGAGTTGGCAATGCGTGTATTATCGATCCTCACGGGAGAGTTGCAGCAGAGACAAATACTTTGGGAGATGACATTGCCATTGCCGATTGTGATACCGATGATATTATCAACTCTATTGGCTTTGCCCATACGCTATCGCGCCGTCCGAAATTGTATCAACCTCTACATTCTGATGAAGATGAATTTAGCAAAAACACACGCCCATCCAGAAACAAAATGCGTAAGCTACTGGGTGTAAAACTTTAAATATGAACTCATTAAATTGAATGATTTGCAGTTTCTGAATATGCTTAAAAAAGAAGATACCGTTTTAATCATCGTGGATGTGCAGGGGAAATTGGCGCGAATGATGTTCGAGAGGGAAATGCTTTACGACAATCTACAGAAAATCATTCAGGGAGCAAAAATCCTAAATTTACCCATCATCTGGATGGAACAATACCCAAAGGGTCTCGGGCCTACAATTCCTGAAATTGGTGATTTATTATCTGATCTCCAGCCTATACCAAAGATGAGTTTTAGTTGTTGTGGAGAAGAAAATTTTATGACCAATCTGAAAAAAATTGACCGAAAGCAAATATTACTTACTGGAATAGAAACGCATATTTGTGTCTATCAAACAGCCATGGAATTGTTAAATCTGGGATACGAAGTGCAAGTTATTTCGGATGCCGTATCATCCAGAACCAAAGAAAACAAGGATATTGGATTGCAAAAAATGGCCGATTCAGGGGCGACAATATCCAGCGTAGAAATGTCACTTTTCGAATTGCTTAGGGTTGCAGGAACTGAAGAATTTAAAGCAATCAGTAAAATATTGAAATAGAATAAAGGTTGACTAAATAGAAAGATCGGTTTAACTTTATGGATCAACTGTTATTTTAATGGAAACCTTTGTTGTAAGAGACAGAAGACCGAAGTCGCCCGCCTGCCGGCGAGGCAGGGAAGTCGGAAGTAACCCTCCCGTCCAATTGTCGGGTTCAAAGATCATCTTCCTCATTAAGGAAGATTATAGAAGAAACTTCTTGAATAAACAACTAATAATTCTTCGACCTATCTTTGTATTTTTTTCTCGTTTAACTTCGGGCTCCCTTCGGTCGCCATAGGCTTGCCGAAGGTGATGCGGACTTCTGACATTAATTATTATCTTCCATTAAGCTTGCTTGTGGCAGGCAGATTCAAGGTAGAACCAACTTTATAAAAAAAACTCAAGACAGCTTATATCATGAAAGAGATAAAAACCATAATTGAAAATATTAAAGTAGCGCATTCCCTGGGTTTAAAAACTGTGCTGGCTACTGTTGCCAATGTATATGGTTCATCGTACAGAAGAAAAGGTGCCAGGATGCTTATCAGAGAAGATGGTCTTTGGTTTGGATCGGTAAGTGGGGGTTGTCTCGAAGGAGATGTAATCGAAAAGGCAAAAGATGTCATAAAATCCAATAAAGCTCAGCTTTTCAAATATGACACAAGGCAAAATGCCAAGAACGCTTTTGGCATGGGGTATGGATGTAATGGAATTTTAGAGATATTGATAGAACCGGTTGACTGCCATGAAAAAAGTCTTCTTTTTTCCATAATGAAAAGTGTTGTCACAGACCAGCAACTTCAGGGCTTATCAACGGTTTTTTATTCCGACGATGAATATTTTGCCGGACTTGGAGAGCGATTACATTCTAACGGCACCCATAACATAAAGAATGAAACGTTATCGCAAATGGTCGAAAAAGATTTAAAAGAGGCCATTTCTTCCAATAATCCATTTTCCAAAACTTATAAAATAGATGGCAATAAAGTGAAAGTACTGCATGAAGTATTTCAGCCCAAACTCAATATTCTTATTTATGGGGCAGTTTTTCATGTTATTCCATTTCTGAGATTTGCCAACGAGCTCGGATACAATGTGCATGTGACAGATTCTTTTGAACCCATCCAGCCAATTTGGAATTTTCCCGGTTCTGACGAAATTAATTTAATAGACGATTCAGAAGTTAATCAACTCATTGCAAAAACTCCTAATATGGCTGTTGTCTTTCTCACGCATAATTTTTTTTATATCAAGGAAGAATTGCCAAAAGTGCTGAAATCCAATATTCCGTATGTTGGTATTTTGGGAAGTAGAAAGAAGACACAAAAAATATTGAAAGAAGCAGACGTAAATAGTGAAAAATATAGTGATTCGGAATTAACAAAAATCCACTACCCCATCGGCCTGGATATTGGGGCAAATACTCCGGAAGAAATTGCTCTATCTATCATTGCTGAAATCATGGCCTTCTTCTCAAATAAAACCGGAGAGTCACTGGGGGATTTTGAAGGTGCTATTCACAACAAACATGCTGAAACTATCATCGAAAAATAGGAGATTATTGTGATTTTATTAGGCACCTATTTATAGTGAACAGGGAATCACTTGAAAAGAAAATCTTTAAAAGTGGATATCCCTGCAACAAGAATGCAGGGAATTCTGGACATCAGTTTTTACTATTTGCACATCGGGTCTACTTCCTGAACTTCACTTTTTGTTTTAATAACCTTATTCATCGTAGTAGCTCCTTTTATTGATACTTCAATATAATCTGTCCCTATTTCGTTGATAATTCCATCGAAATTATTGAAATGAAATTGCGACAATATTTCTTGACCTGACAACTTTTCTCTTGTATTAAAATCCGTTCCCCTAATCCTTAGACGTTGAGCAAAAGGAACTTTTATATTTTCGTAAAACTGGATAGCATCATATACCAACGATGCATTTTTAGAAGGTACGGTCACTGTGCGCTCAGAAAAATATGTTTCTTCTTTCTCTTTAGTTTTATCTCCCCAGCTTGTTCTCTCAATTGTGTTTTGGTTGGTTTGCTCATAGCCTGCTGTTACGGATGCTGAATAATTTGCCGAAGTTCCAAAAAATCCGGCTTCAAACTCCACACCAACAGTGGCAGAAACGGAATATGTATGGCTAGACATCATGGACAATGAATTTTCCCAGCCTACACTGGTAATAATTGTTTCTGTAAGAGATGCTCCTACAGTTTGTTCCAAATTTCCATTGCCACAATTGATAAGTGTATTATTGAATGAAAATCCAGTTTGCGAAGGAGGCAGAATGGGCTCCAAATGTCGTGTTTCAATGTCTTCAATTGCCCATTCAATATTCATAGGGATAAACCGAAACCTCAATTTAGTACTGTTTTTGGTATCTACCGTAAATCCAAGACCTGCTCTTACTCTGATTTCTTGCATTTGTTTAGTTTTTATGCTATATGCAGCATTGCTTTCCTTTTCGATAATAAACTTTGCATTTTCAGGTATACTTTGGAAGTCAATATTTCCTTTCAACTCTAACAGCGATAACATAACAGTAACTACCTCAAATTTAAATGGAAACAGATTAGTGATATAAATAAGACTTGGTATCAATTGTACATATCTATTGTTGCTAGCCTTAATTGCAAAAGTATTTGGTTCGTTTGGTATGGCAATGAAATTAAACAATAGTAATGTTTCATCTCCTGTAAATTCTGCTGAAAAAGTATTTACAATTCTACTTACAATTCCCGGACTATTGGTTGCCGAACTTGAAGCGTACTTCATTGCATTTTTAGCAGGTTTATTGTCTTCGTCTAATATTTGAGCATAGTATTTTGTGTCCTTATTCAAGTCAACAGACGTATTTAAATCCTCCAGTTTGTCAGCATCAAATGGAACTGGATCAGGATTAGATTTGAATGAAAGTTTTGAGAAATTTTCTGTCGCAACTATTTTACCGGTATTATCCAGCAGTTCAATAGTCACTTCTACTCCTTCTTTGAGTTCTTTTTCTGCCTCTGAACTCAACTCATCAATAGAAAGTTTTATTTGTCCCATCAATGAGTATTCATCCAGATCAATGGTTTGAGAAATATCACTTTGCACTGAATTAATTGAAATCTTTGCTTTTACAGGGTAGTATCCTTTTGTTGATACAGGTGCTGCATCCACGACAATGCCAAGATCCCCTGCGTATTCCCCCAAGTCTTCTTCCGTGACTCCCGCAGAGGTTACTATTTTTCCATCACCAATGGGATCTGAGTTTTCTTTTTTACATGATATGGTAAATGCTAATAAAAATATTAACAAAAGAATGGGATTGGAATGGTTAATATGATTTTGGCTTTTCATGATTAAATTGGTTTGTGGCACAATAATTTTGGTTGTTGTCCTATTGGCAAACTAAAAATAAGCAATTATTCTCAAAATGGAAAAAAATGAGGGTGGACAAAAGATGGACACTATAGTTTTTTTTCATTTTCAAAAAATCAATAATTCAGGCTCTACAAACCACATACCTCTATATGATTCCTAAATAATTCACCTTCTTTTAAATAGAAATAGCAAAAATTATCTTGATCTGGGCAAAGATATTGACACACAAGAAAATCTTTTTCGATGTCGCTTATTCCAAATGTAGGAACAGAGCTTACAAAGTAGATGGCAATAAAGCGAAAGTACTGCATGAAGTATTTCCAAACTCAATATTCTTATTTATGGGGCAGTTTTTCATGTTATTCCATTTCTGAGATTTGCCAACGAACTCGGATACAATGTGCATGTGACAGATTCTTTTGAACCCATCCAGCCGATATGGAATTTTCCCAGTTCTGACGAAATTAATTTAATAGACGATTCAGAAGTTAATCGACTCATTGCAAAAAATCCTAATATGGCTATTGTCTTTCTCACGCACAATTTTTTTATATAAAGGAAGAATTGCCAAAAGTGCTGAAATCTAATATTCCGTATGTTGGTATCCTGGGAAGTAGAAAGAAGACGCAAAGATATTAAAAGAAGTGGAAGTTAATGATGATAATTATTCGGCATCACAATTGGCCAAAATCCACTACCCCATTGGCCTGGATATTGGAGCAAATACTCCGGAGGAAATTGCTTTATCTATCATAGCTGAAATTATGGCATTCTTCTCAAGCAAAACCGATGAATCACTGGGTAATTTTGAAGGTGCTATTCATATTAAAAATCTTGAGAATGTTATGGGTAAATAAGGCAGTTTGGTAAATTATTGATGGAACAACGCTTTAGCAGGAATCTCTTCAAAATTAGCGTTATTCCCTTTCAGTTGTTAAAACAGATTGAGGTTTTGTATAATCACAAACCTTTATTCAGCCTTAAGGTGGACAGTGAAGACACTTTCTATGGCGAATAAAGTGATTTTATAAACAGGCTCTATTTCACAGGTATTCGAAATAGCCTCACCTCATGTGAATTGTTTTCTCTTGATACTTCTGCATAAATCCAAATTTCTCCATTTACCCAGTGCCAATCGGAATATCTCCATGTATAAAAATCTCCTGGAGTAGTACTTATTGCAATAGGTGAGTCGACAGTCAAATCAACTATATTTTCCATATCAAATGTAAAACCGAATCCTGTGCCAATATTATAAACCGGATCGTACCATTGGGTGCTTGATCCTTCATAAATAAAAAGATACCCTAAGCCTAATGGCAATACTGAGGCTGGACGGATAAAGAAATTATGCCACCCTGAAAGATCCATTACAGGCTGGTTAACGTCTCCAACCGGTTTCCAGTTTTCTCCATCCTCGCTGCTATAGTGAAAAATACGCTCATTTCTTCTCACATAACCGATCACATAGCAATGGTATTTCCCCTGAGCGTAAATGATATATGGATCTTTGTATTCATGAACCGAAACATCCCTTGAATATTGCCTTCCAGGAGCCTGTATCACTGGTTTTGCAGAGGATGGATTGAACTTTGCCGGATCGTCAACATCATCAAACTTAACAATAGACCATGGACCATTTTCCCATGGGCCACAAGCATATAGTTTAAATTTTTTTGTGACAGGATCAATCAGCAGGGCAGGACGCTCAAAACCCGGAATGGGAACTTCCTCACGGCCTATTTTATGCACTTTGGTAAACTTTATCCCATCTTCACTTCGCAAAATTCGGATTTCATATCCCCTTAATCCTCTTGGGTGTTCTGGAGAACGCATACGTGCCGCCATCCAAAAAACTCCGCTTTCATCCACCACTACAGACGGAGCTCCTGCCCAATATTCGGCCGCATTTACATCGGGCTCAAGTACTACATCATAATTGTCAAAATTCTTTGAGATTGATTTAAGGGATTCTGCAATTTGCGGAACTGGTCCTTTCCACGAGGATTTCTGAGCATGGGCAGCTACACAAGTCATACAAATAAATAATACGAATGGTATTATACCAATTTTCATAATTTTTTAATTTTTATACATTCAGGGCCCCTCTATAATTTTCCGGCAAGAGCTCAATATCTTTTCTGTCAGCTCTATGTGCTCAAAATTAGAGATCGCCCCAATGACGTAAATCTTAACAAACGTCCTCTCTGAGTCTCTTTTTGACTCCATATGAGCTGTTATTCAATCATTTATTCATTTTATTCCTCCTGTGCTAAAGCTTCGACGGACAAGCATTTTATCCAACCTACGCTAAAACTTCGGCTGGCAAGCATTCTACAACTTAACCGCACTCTTCCTTGATCTCCACCAGAGAACGAACGTTATAAATGCAGTAATAGATGCTACTACCACCAATAGTATGAATATCGGCGTTAATTCATGATTATATTTTTCGTACATCCATCCAATAATTTCTTCCTGGAATATCGGCCCTATGGAGCCGGTTCCGTTGATGATCCCTGCAGCTACCAAAGCCCCCCTTTTTGTACCGATGTCAATTGCCCCAACACCGGAGATTAATGAGTCCGGGCCATAAAGCATAAAACCTGCCAAACCCATAGAAATAGTAAAATAGAGTAAACTTGTTGAGCCCATGGTGTACATCATCACAAATGATAAAGCCATGAGGAATAGCATTAGAAAAGACAGAAATGATCGCTTGCCTTTGAATAATCTGTCAGAGACAAATCCGGCAAAGATCACCCCTAAAAAACCAAATATGTCAAATACAGTGGAAATATATCCCGCATCGTCACCTGCCTGCCCAAAGTTATTTCTCAATAAAAATGGCACCCAGCTCCAGAGTGCATACCTCAGAAATTTGATTCCAAAATATATCAGTCCCATGGTGACAACCGTAAAGACAACCTCTCTATTCCAACCTAATCCTTCTTCATTTTCTGCCGGCTTTTCATCAGGTTTTTCGTCATCATCGACAACAGGCTCGAGACCAACATCTTGGGGGCGATTGGGATGCAGATAAAATACTATTGCCCAGATCACCATCAAAATCATTGATGCACCAAAAAATGACCATCGCCACCCATAGTTACCAAGCATGTATGCTGCAAAAGAAGTGGCCAACACCGACCCAACCTGGTAGCAAGTTGACCAAATACCCAGGATACTTCCTCTTTGCTTTCTTTTAAACCAGTAGGCGAGGCTACCAATACATCCCGGCCAGCCTGTTCCCTGGGCAAGACCATTTAAACTTAGAAATAATAAAATAGTCCAGTAACTATTTGAAGACCCAAATACAATATTGCAAAGCAAGGATATTCCCATGCCCAAAATGAGCAAATATTTCGGACCAAGTTTACGACCAAAATAGGCACTTGAATATTGCCCAACCATATAGGATGTTAGATATGCTGTGCCTAAATGCGCCAGGTCCATGGTATTCAAACCAAGCACTTCGCCCATATCTGCTTTCACGACAAAAAATGCCTTTCGGGCAAAGTAATATCCGACGTAGGCAATCCATGTAGCTGAAAAAATTTTGTACTGCCATTTACGATAGGGACCGTTTTCAATTAGTGCTGCCATAGTTTATTTTTTAATCTTAGTATCTGCTTAAAAAACTCACTTTTTCAGGAATTAATATCTATTAATTATTAGAATTGACTCTATATTTAAGCCAGTTGGCAAATTCAAGTTCCCTGATATCGTCAGAAAGTAAATCTTCATCTATTGCCAGTTTCCAACGTAAATCTTTTCGTGATGGATCTTTATAAATTGTCTCCAAATCTCCAGCAAAATTTATCAAATCTTCATGACTATTGAAATATCCTTCTCGAGTCAGTTTCTCTTCCCTTGCGATGATCAACCTGGCTAATTCTTGTAAATTATACTCCGGATGATACTGTACAGACCAGAAAACTCCATTTTTATAAACTACTTCCACTGCCTGAACCTCCGTAAATTCGTTAGACGCAAGGTTTGTAGCACCTTCTGGCAAACGGGTAATCATATCATCATGACTAATGAATCCGTCAAATACCTCAGTTTTTCCAGTGTACATAGCATGTTTCTTCCCAGCTTCTGTCAGAAATACTTTTCTGGCGACACCCATTTCTCTTCCTTTGGGATTGGGAGCAACATCACCACCTGCAATGTAAACGGCCAATTGTGCAGCCCAGCAACTTCCAAATTGCTCCAGGCCAAGTTCAAACCCATCTTTACAAAGTGATACCATTTTTTTTACTCGCTTGTCATTATCGTGATAGACGGTAAGGTTGCAACCGGGCCATAAGATAGCGGTATAATTTTTTAGTGCCTCTCGGTCTGGAGTTATCACCTCCGGATCACTGGTATAAAGAATATCATATTCCGCTTCAGGCATATGTCTTAATAGCAACTGTGCGTATAATTTTCCCGCAGGCGTCATACCTACTTCTTCAAATTGTTCTCTGCTTACCTTCGGATAACCATCGATGATCAGGAATCTTAATTTATTATTCATATTGTATTGAGTTCAAAATTGGTTCTGTATGGAAAAATTCATGATTAAATGAGTGAATGATAAAATGAGGACAGGTTAAATTTTCAATGATTCGATAATTTTTGGGAGGTCCTTATAATCACTAAAGATAGCATCTGCTTTTGTGTTTTCACTTCCTCCACGATCAATTGCAGCGGTACACAACAAGGCATTCATTCCGGCATTTTTTGGCCCTATAATATCATTGTGTTCGCGGTCGCCAATATGAATGAGTTCATTGGGATTTACACCTAAATTTGTATAGGCCGACTCAAATACGATTGGTTGAGGCTTTGATCTTCCGATCTCGTCAGAAAAAACAAAATGATCAAAGTACTGAAGTAATCCTTCACCTTTTAATAATTCTCTAAGCACCCGACCGGGGCTAAAAATGGCGTCAGAAATGACTCCTAATTTATAAGACCCATGCAATTCCACTATAGCATCTCCTGCACCATCAATAAAATTGGGGCGAAATTCGAGTTCCATTTCTTCATGGAGTTTTACGATTTCTTTCATCTCTCCAGAGGGAAGGTCAACACCTAACCCTTTGAAAATGACTTCCATCCTATCCACTACTTCCCAGGTTACAAATTGTTCGTGCCACACCTTACTAAAAGCCACATCTGCTGTAGTATATATGGTATCAACAAGAGATTTGGAAACGTCTTTGTGCTTTTGGGCAAATTCTAAAACAAGGAATCTCCGTTCTTCTTTTTTTGACAATCTGCCGGCAGCCTTTCGTTTTGGCTCGTCAGATTCATCAATGAATACCGTATCCCAAAGGTCAAATGTTATTGCTTTTATCATGTTTTTAGTTTAGTGGTTTAGGGTTAAATTGATAGTTGTTAATGGCAAATTGTTAATGTCGCTAACCACGAACAATTGATAATTAACAGTTATTTTTTAAGATTTGATTTTGTGGTTTTGATGATGCTTGTCAGCATTTTAATAACTTCAATTGCATTGTTATTCATGCTTTCGTATTGTTCGTTATTTAGATAATTTGTTTCTTTTAACAATTCCAACCAGTAAATACCTTCGTTTATTCCTTTTTAAGCAATTGCCATTTTATGAATAAAATCAGCTTTACTTTCCGAGTGCTCTGCTTCTCTTACCATTGCTCCAACAGAAGTGCCACTACGTAAAAGTTGCTTGCTTAAAACATATTCTTTCTTTTCAAAAACTAAGAATTGATATAGTTTCACGATACGAATAGCAAACTTGAAACTCTTATCTTTTACAATATTCTTTTTCATAATTGATAGTTTATAAATTGATAGTTGTTAATGTCGCTAACCATTAACAATTGATAATTAACCATTTAACCCCCTCAACACTTCTTCAAAATCTCAACAACATCACCCTTCTCAACTTTTTTAGGATTGAGCGGACAACATGGATCTTCCAGGGCATAAGCCTCCAGCTCTTCCAATTTGTCTGTTCCAACTCCCAACTCTGAAAGTTTTTTGTCCAGATCCATAGATTTTAGCCACTTTTCAATTGCTTCAATTACAACTTCCGCATTATTGGCAACACCAAATATGGAACCAAGTGAAGCATATTTTTCACGAATAGAATCTTTAGAAATATTATATCGCATCACTTCTGTCAAAACTACTGCATTGGCCAGACCATGATGCATATCGTAAAATATACCAAGTCCATGGGCGATAGCATGATTTACACCAAGTCCTTTTTGAAATGCTGTAGCTCCCATAGCTGAGGCCATCAACATATTTCCTCTTGCTACGATATCGCTCCCATTGTTGAATGCAGTTGGCAAATATTTAACACACATTTCCATGGCTTCTTTTGCTATTCCATCTGCCATTGGATGATAGGTCTCCATGATAAATGCCTCCAGGTTGTGAACAAAAGCATCTACACCTGTGGCAGCTGTTAACTTTGGAGGTAGAGATATCGTAATCAATGGATCCAATACCGCAATATCCGGCATCATGAATGGTGAAAAAATGATGGTTTTTTTGTTATTTATATTAATCACACTGCTTCTGCCAACTTCACTACCTGTACCTGCAGTAGTAGGTATGGCATAAAATGGAGGCATATTATCTTTGATATACTTGTCTCCACCTTTCATGTCATCGTACTTTTCCAACGGACCATCGTGTGTGGCCATCACTTTCATGGTTTTGCCAGCATCAATTGGAGATCCTCCCCCGAGAGCGACAATAAAATCGCACCCGGATGCTTTGTAAAGCTCCGTTCCTTTGTGCACATTTTCTTCGGTAGGATTTGATTTTACATTACTGAATATTACAGTTTCAATGCCCACTTCTGTAAAATAATCTTTCAACTTCTGAGCGATACCAACTTTCTCAATACCCTTGTCAGTTACGATCAGCCCCTTTTTCAAACCATCGTTTTTGACAATAGTTGTAAAATCCTTCATTGCCCCAGGGCCATATTCTATTCTCGTAGGATATGAATATGTATGTCTTTTATCGGCCATTTTTTATTTTGTAAATGATGTTTAATTTATAATTATAATAAAATCTGTTAGCTATAATGCTTGTCCGCCGTAGCTTAAGCGTAGGTGGTAGAAAACGAATTCCATCACTTCAATGAATAATTGCACCATTTTCTCATTCTATCATTACCTCATTTAATCTTTACACGGAGATGATATGACTTTGGTCTGGTAAGTTGTTCGTAGCCTATTGTTGAAAGAGTACATCCCCTACCTGTGTTTTTCACGCCGGTCCAGGACAAAAATGGATCGAGAAAGTCACAACGATTCATAAACCAGGTTCCTGTTTCCACGCGATTCCCAATATTTATTGCCTTTTCTTCATCTTCTGTCCAGATTGATGCAGTTAGTCCATATTCGCTGTCATTCATCAGAGTTAGTGCTTCATCATCACTCTTCACACTCATGATTCCGACAACCGGGCCAAAGCTTTCCTCAGTCATAATTTCCATTGAATGGTTAACATTTATAAGCACCTGAGGTGCAAGATAATTTGGTCCCAATGCTGTCTGCGGAAATAATGCCGGATCAATTAATGTTTTTGCTCCAGCATTTACCGCTGCTTCTATCTGATTAATAATTGTATCTGCACCACCATTTTTTGCAAGAGGGCCTATGTTTGTATTTTTATCCAGTGGATTTCCTAGTCGATATTTTTTGGTAATGTCAACAAACCCCTCTACGAATTGATCAAAAACTTGCTCGTGGACATAAATTCGTTCAATACCACAGCATGATTGCCCCGCATTAAAAAATGCTCCATCAACAAGATTTTCAATGGCAAAATTGAGATTTGAGTCGTTGCAAACATAAGCGGGATCTTTTCCGCCAAGTTCTAACCCAACACCAACAAACCGCTCTGCGGCTACTTTCTGAATCTGATGTCCTCCATAAACCGATCCGGTAAATGAAACAAAATTTATTCGCTGATCTCTGATTACATCTGCGGTATCGCTATGGCTTAGATGAAGATATTGAAATAACCCCTCAGGCAAACCTGCGGCTTTGAATGCATCATCAAATCGCTCAGCTACCAGGGGAGTTTGTGCTGAGTGCCGCAATATTACTGCGTTTCCAGCAAGTAAGGCTGGCACAATGGTATTGATGGCAATAAGATATGGATAATTCCATGCTGGGATTACGAATATTGTTCCGAGTGGTTCTCTTTTAATATACCTGTTGAATCCCGACATACCGTTAACCTGAATATTGGACAGAGATTGCTCAGCGAGACTTAACATTCCTTTGGCTCTATCAATTGTGCCCCGAACCTCAAATGGTGAATGGCTGATTGGCCTTCCCATCTGCCAGGTTAGCTCTTCACTAATCTTATCTATTGATTCCTGAAATGCTCCAATAAATTTCTCAATAAATATTTTTCGCTCAGCAATTGATATTGTTTGCCAGACTCTTTGAGCTATAGTGGCAGATGAAAGTGCCTTTTCGATATCCTTTTTAGAATTTAATTGGCACTCTGCGTAAACACTTCCGTCGACAGGAGATACTACTTGAAAATTATTCATTCAATTTTTATTTTAATATTGTGATTAAAGAAGAGATTTGTTTTAAAGATATTTTTATCACTTCAATTATTAATTTTATAAATAAAAGCACATATAATTAGTACCAATTAATATGCGAGGATGTACTATTGCTGAGCGCAAAAATAAATATTAGATTGGAATAAAAAAGCACAGTTTTACAAGTCTACAATTTGTTGAATGTATTATAAATAAATTGAGCCCATTTGAAACTAAATGTGCCTAGTATTTATATCTAATTATCGTACGCCAAATTCTGCGAAAGCCAACGCTCGATCTCCTCTACTTTCATGCCTTTTCGCTTGGCATAATCCTCCACCTGATCTTTTTGTATTTTACCCAGACCAAAATATCTCGAATCTTCATGAGAAAAATACCAGCCACTTACCGTAGCCGCTGGATGCATAGCAAAGCTTTCCGTTAGGGTCACTCCTATTTCCTCTTCGACATTTAGCATATCAAAAAGCTTTCTTTTTTCCAGGTGATCGGGGCAAGCAGGATATCCTGGTGCAGGCCTAATTCCGACATATTTTTCCTTGATCAAATCATGGTTGGTAAGATTTTCAGCACTTTCATATCCCCAGTAGTCCATTCTTACTTTCTGGTGCAGATATTCTGCAAAGGCTTCTGCCAGGCGGTCTGCCAGAGCCTTGGTCATAATACTGTTGTAATCATCGAGCTCTTCCTCATATGCTTTAGCCAACTTGTCTGCTCCAAACCCACAACTTACGACAAATGCTCCAAGGTAGTCATCTTTTCCAGAATCTTCGGGAGCAATGAAATCACTCAACGCATAGTTCGGTAGACTAGGCGCTTTTTTATTCTGCTGACGTAAAAAATTAAGTGTGACAAGTTTCTCCTTTTTGATTGCATCTTTTGGACCAGGATTATAAATCTCTACATCATCGTCGTTAACGGAATTTCCTTTAAAAAATCCAAAAACTGCTTTGGCTTCAAGTAATTTTTCTTTTATAATTTTATCAAGTAGTTGTAGCGCATCCTCATGAAGCTTTGTTGCCGTTTCCCCAACAACTTTATCTTCTAAAATAGCTGGATATTTCCCTGCCAATTCCCAAGAAATGAAAAATGGCGTCCAGTCAATAAATGGAATTAGATCTTCTAACGAAACATCATCAACTACCTTTTTTCCAAGAAAAGATGGTTTTTTTGGCTCAAATTTTTCCCATTCAATTTTCATTTTCTTTGCCCGGGCATCAGCGAGTGAAATGGATTTTTTTGTGCTTTTTCTCTTTTCGTAATCCTCTCTTAATTGTTGGTATTCTTCGCGAATACCGTTGATCAGATCGTTTTTTAACTTCGAATCTCTCGAAGTCAATCGGCTTGCAATCGGCACGCTTTTCGAGGCATCAAGTACATGAATTACTGGGCCACTGTAATTTTGATCGATCTTCACGCAAGTATGAATTCTCGAAGTTGTTGCCCCGCCTATCAACAAAGGAATATTCATTTTGCGGCGCTCCATTTCTTTGGCCACATATACCATTTCATCCAGTGAGGGCGTGATGAGCCCGCTCAGCCCAATGATATCAACATTTTCTTTCTTCGCTGCATCGAGTATTTTCTCAAGAGGCACCATTACGCCAAGGTCAATAATTTCAAAATTATTGCACGCCAATACAACCCCAACTATGTTTTTGCCAATGTCATGTACATCTCCTTTGACGGTGGCCATCAATATTTTGCCGGCAGTTTTTACGCCCCCCTCTTCTCCGGATTCTTCCTGGGCTTTTTCGATAAAAGGTATCAAGTGAGCCACGGCCTTTTTCATTACTCTGGCACTTTTTACTACCTGGGGTAAAAACATCTTTCCCTCTCCAAACAAATTTCCAACAACATTCATCCCATCCATCAGAGGGCCTTCTATCACTTTTATTGGATGGTCAAACATCTGCCTGGCCAATTCGGTATCATCTACAATATGTTCAAGAATCCCTTTGACAAGGGCATGGCTTAGCCTTTTTTCAACTGGCCATTTTCTCCAGGCATCGTCCTTTTCAAGTTTCTTCCCTCCTCCTTTAACCTTTTCTGCAAGATCAATTAATCTTTCCGTAGCATCATCCCTTCTGTTAAGCAGTACATCTTCTACACATTCCAATAAATCTTTTGGAATTTCTTCATACACTTCAATCATCCCTGCATTGACAATACCCATATCCAGCCCAGCTTTAATTGCATGGTATAAAAATGCCGAATGCATGGCTTCTCTAACTACATTATTTCCTCGAAAGGAAAACGAAATGTTGCTAACCCCACCACTTACTTTTGCTCCAGGAAGGTTTTCCTTTATCCAGCGTGTAGCATTAATAAAATCGACAGCGTAGTTATTGTGCTCCTCCATTCCGGTGGCAACGGTGAGAATGTTGGGATCGAAAATTATATCTTCGGGAAGAAAATTTACTTCGTTGACAAGAATATCATATGATCTCTTACATATCTCAATTCTTTTCTCAAAAGAATCTGCCTGCCCATTTTCATCAAATGCCATAACAACAGTCGTGGCGCCATATTTTTTTATCAGCCTTGCGCGATCTTTAAAAACATTTTCCCCTTCTTTTAATGATATGGAGTTTACCACACTTTTTCCCTGGGTACATTTCAACCCCTCCTCAATGACAGACCATTTTGATGAGTCAATCATTATGGGCAATTTGGCTATTTCAGGTTCGGAGGCAATAAGATTTAAAAATCTTTTCATTTCTGCCTCAGAATCAAGCATTCCTTCATCCAGATTTACATCAATAATCTGTGCACCACCTTCGACCTGACTCATGGCAACAGCCAGCGCCTCTTCATAATTTTCATCTTTAATTAGCCTGGCAAATTTTTTCGATCCAGTCACATTGGTTCGCTCACCAATATTCACAAACATTGAATCCGGTTTTACAGTCAATGGCTCTAAGCCACTGAGGTGCATAAAGCCATCTGGCGCAATAACTTTTCTGGGTTTATACCGAGCAACTTCTTTTGCTATTGCATTTATATGATCCGGGGTAGTACCGCAACACCCACCGACAATGTTTATCAGTCCCTCAGCGGCAAATTCACCAAGGATTTTTGCTGTGTATTCTGGAGTTTCATCATACTGACCAAATTCGTTTGGGAGCCCTGCATTGGGATGCACACTAATAGGAACATGCGCAATTCTCGACAACTCCTGAATGTAGGACCTCATCATATCTGCGCCTAATGCACAATTAAGGCCAATGCTTAAAATATCCATATGAGAAATAGAATTCCAAAATGCCTCTGTTACCTGCCCCGATAAAGTTCGTCCTGACGCATCCGTAATTGTTCCGGATACCATAATTGGCAATTTCGTCGATCGCTCTTCAAAAAGCGTTGAAATAGCAAAGAGAGCTGCTTTTGCATTTAATGTATCAAAAATTGTTTCGACCATTAATATATCTACACCCCCATCCATTAAGGCAGCAGCTTGCTCTTTATAAATATCAACCAACTGATCAAAAGATATTGCACGATAACCCGGGTCGTTTACATCTGGAGATAGTGATGTTGTTTTATTCGTGGGACCCAATGAGCCTGCAACAAACCTGGGCTTATGAGGTTCTTGTCTGGTTATTTCTTCAGCTACTTCTTTTGCGATCTTTGCAGATTGAAAATTAAGATCATAAATGATGTGCTCCAACGCATAATCTGCCTGGCCCAGGGAAGTGCCGCTAAAGGTATTTGTAAGAATAATATCTGCCCCTGCTTCCAAATATTTTCGCTCGATCTCTTTGACAATTTCCGGTTGGGTAAGAGAAAGAATATCATTGTTGCCTTTCAAAGGAGAAGTATGGTTTTTAAATATTTCTCCTCTAAAATCATCCTCAGATAATTGATAGTCTTGAATCATGGTGCCCATGGCTCCATCTAGGATTAAAATACGTTTTTCAAGTATTGCTCTTATGTCTTTCAAAATAATGATTTTTTTGTGTAAATACTTACCGGAAAGGTATTGAGGAAATCATGTGAGATATTCATCTTTCCACACCAACAGTGTGGTGGAAATTGGCACCAAATATCTGGATACCAAGACATCAATGAGCCCGATTCCTCGGTCTTTCTGAATAAGGACAGCAAATATATGCTATGGTCGGCAAATATTTCTATTCAATATTTGATTTTGTAATGTTGAGTCCACTCCGAAAACACCTAAAACCAAAAAAAAATCTTTTGGCGATCTTTTCACCTTTTTCAATTAGCTGATACTCAGGCATCACCGAATCTCACCTGCCTGCCGGCAAGGCAGGAAAAATGAAAACCTCCTGCCGGAAGTTTAGCCTTCCTTCGGCAGACTCTGCGTAACTTGTGGTGTGGTTGTGGCCCAATCGGGATGGCTGCCTGCCGAATGAACCTAAAGCGATAGCAGCTAAACACTCAATAGAAGGTGATTTCTACCCTTCTATTTTTAGCTCTGTTTTCCTCAGAATCATTCGGATAAAGTGCTTGCTCCTCCCCTTTACCTTCTATAGAAATATGATCCTGACTCAATCCAAATTCTACTAACTTTTGTTTCACGGACCTTGCCCTGCTCAATGACAATTGCCGGTTGTACTTATCATCGCCGATGTCATCTGTAAACCCGGTCACAACAATCCTGTTTTTACCTGAACGATAAAACTCAACCACCAATTCCCGAAGATGCTCTGTCGATACTACTGTAATTTCCTTTGATGCAAACTCAAAATAGATCATGTTTTGAAGTGGTGGATTATTCATAACTTGTCCCACATTTGCGCTGCCTGTATGCTCCTTTTCTACTGCGATAGAATCAGTGGAAGTTTCAATAATCACATCCGGGGCAATTTTGATTGTATCCTGTGGTGGAGCATCGCTTAGGTATTTGCCGGTCACTTGAGATGTTGGCGTTTGCTTTTTTTGTTTTCCGAGCTTCAATTTCCTGTTCAAGCCCATCAAAACCTCAAAACCACTTTCATACGACCGATCAGTGGCTTTAGTTTTTATATCGTAAGTAAATCCAACTACAAATCGCTCGTAGCAAATTTGACCCCCGATAAGAATTTTATTATTGATAGAATACCTGGATAACAATCTTAGAGAAGCATCGGCTGCACCAACCGTGGAGTTTCCAAAATACTTCATTTCATAAACGGTGCCAACCGTCAGGTTTCCTCTTTGATTTGAACTGGAAAACAGGGCCTCGACCAACAGTTTACTTTTCATGGATTCCAGGAGCTTTATTCCTCCCATCACATTGATCTGGGGAGATAAGCGCGAGTTATTATCATAAAATGAATTGGCAGGCCTGTTCATATTTCTAATGGATAATCCTACATAATTATCCGGCAGGATACCTTCAGAGGCCTGGTACAAAAACACACCTGTACTTATCCCAAAATAATCGACATTCAAATTCATTCCAGGCTCCTGGTTGCTTATCCCGGGGTCAAAACCAATTCCCGGCACATATTGGCTACCGGTCAATAACCCTGAATTGTTCACTTTATCGGCATTGTACCCACCTTGCATACCAAAATTCAAATATAACTTGTCCCCGATCTTAGCGGCATAAGCGGCACTTACTGTTGCCTGAAACCTGTTTAGCACTTCTTTATAATTAACTTTTTCATTGGCCAGTGAAACGCCGATACCACCCCAATTTTTATTCTTCCCGGATATAATGGCGCGATCGTACTGGAGAATGGCGAGGTTCGAATTCACCTCATTGGCAATCCACGAACGATTGTAATTGAGCAAAATATTTTCTGTCCTGTTTATCCCCAGGGCAGCCGGGTTTATCTGCGGTTTCATCCAATCGATATGATTGATATATGGGTATTGTCCATATGCAGTTGACCCAAAGAATAATAAAATGATAAATGTGATTCTTAGCTGCATACTACCTCAATAACCTCACGGAGCCTTTGTTCTTGCCTTGATAACTTACGGATTGTCCGTCAATAAACTGACCGCTTACCGTCCAGAAATATGTTCCGCCCGGCAATTCCCTGCCCTGATAATTCCCATCCCATCCGGAATTTAGCGCGTTGGCATTTAACTCATAAATTTTCGCGCCTTTTTCATCATAAATAAGAAACGAAATCTCTTTAATCCCTTCTCCGTAAACCCTGAGATAGTCATTATTTCCGTCTCCATTCGGGGTAAACAGGTCTGGTACAAATACCGACCTTTTTACCAAAACAAGCAATGAGGATTCAACAGAGCAACTATTCCCATCTGTTCCGCGCACCTTGTATTTGGTGGTAGAAACAGGCGCTGCCCATGTGTTTTTCGAGTTTGGCGCATCCAATCCAATGTCAGGAGACCACGAATAAGTTTCGGCTCCATCAGCTTCGAGCCTCACCTTTTCTCCACGAAATATTTCCTGGTCGCCATTTGTCGTCACAATTGGCAATTCATTGATTTCAAGTACGAAATCTATTGAATCTATAAAACAATTATCCTCAACAACAACCAATTCAATCTTATCCAAATCATTCACGGTAATCTCCGGATTTGGAATATTAGGATCATCAAATACTTCAGGAGGGCTCCAGAAAAAATCTAATGCTTCTATATTTATGGAGGAAAAAATATCGATCTGTGTGGGTTGACCTTTGCAAGCGGCAATAGAATTTGGCAATACCCCCGGATCAAATATTTTTTCCTTCGACTTTAGCTCAAGGGTATCGTAAACCGGGCAAATCAGCGAATCAAAAGCTTCGGCCACCAGCGGAAATTCAGGTATCGAATCCAGGATAATCTCATTTCCTGATGCTACAAGTTTATTATTATTCCACCAGTTTACAGAATCCCATTCCCCACTTACTGAAATTACATTTGAAGAATCATTGCAAACGGTGTATGGTACTAAAATTTCCTCATCCCTCTTTTCTATATCAACCGCCAAAGAATAATTCAATACGCAAAGGTCGGTTTCTTCATCGCAAGGGATTTTGGGGAAATAATAGGCATAGATGGTATCCGGCTCCAATGCTTTAAATGTCAATTCCGGTGATTTTGACAAAAAGCCTTTTTTTACTGAAAACCAGGAAACCAAATCATTTTCTTCGCCAAGACTGAGGGTAATATCTGAGTTGAAACATACGGTAGTATCTGCAACAATTAGGTCAAAGCAATTGACGGGTACATAGTAATTGTGGCAAGGGCCATTACTTTTTCTGATGTCGGATGATGCGTAAAAGGCATTATCAACTCCTACTACGCCCCAAAAGTATTTGCCGTTCTCAAGGTGATTTGCTGTATATGTGTTATCAAACCATTGATATCCGTTGCCAACTACTTTTCTAAAACCAACTCTGTTCGTGGTATCCATGTCATATCCCAGCATAGTATGGTACGTTCCCGTTGCCTCATTTTGCAGGAATAACTCATAGCTTATTGAGGCCGAATCAGTGTGATCGTCATTTGTTTTTTGCCAGGAGAAAAAAGTCTGGTCATAAATGGTCAGGGGAGGGCGGATATACACAGGCCCGGGGCCTTTGTTTTGAATGGTTGTTTGGTTGATTTGTGTATATATTATGATGGTATCGTTGGCATTTGTCAGCGATAGCAAATCCAGGTCTCCATCGTCGTCAATGTCAGCCGGGAGGTTGATAAAGCCAACGTTTATTGCGAAAAAACTGCTGTCTCCCGAAAATAGTTGACTCCCCTCATTTTTGTGAAAAATCACTGAATCCTGTTCGCCCTGGCCGATGGATAAAATATCCGCCAGTCCGTCCAGGTCGATATCTGCGAGGCAAAAATTGGCGCTTTTAAGGTTTGCTAAAGTTGTGGAATCGACCTCGAATCCGCTGAGGTTTTGGTAATAAATATAATTGACCTTAGTCGTATCATTTTCAGAGGCATTGATGATAAAGTCGATTATTCCATCCTGGTTTAAATCACCGGTAGCAACAGAATTAATCCTTGGGAAATCAGCGAAACTATCCATTTTGATGGAATCATCATCAAATGAAAACTTTACAAGTTCGTCGTTCAAATTACCTTCTTCATGATGGACAAAAGCCATAACATGCTCATTTGATAAATAATATGATGCTGACACCAGGGAGATGTTCATTATTTTATTCATCTCAAGAAATGAAGTATCCTGCTTAATCCAGGTTACAAAAGAATCTTTATTGTCATTCGTACTACACACGATAAAATCTTCGTCTCCATCAAAATCAACATCGTAAATAATAAACGTCTCTGCCCGGATATCAATTTCCTGGATGTCAAAATTAAGCCCCTTGCGATTCAGCGCAACAACAAGGGATCCTTGCTCTTCGGATTTCGGATAGACGATATCAATGAACCCATCGTGATTGATATCCTTGAGTTGAAAATCCAAACCTGACGGCGAATCCAGGAGCAACTCCAGGTACTGGAAATCTGTGGTATCTTTTTGAATAAGTATAAAAATGTCAATTTGACCATCCTCCAATTTAAACCCCAACACATCAAGCTTCCCGTCATTGTTCATATCGGCCCATTTTACATTGATTTGTTCTATACCTTCAAACCGTGCTATTTCTGACGCATAAAACGGCTGAGCAAAAGCAAAAGAGCAGCTCATGCTGAAGGCGAAAAATAATAGGATTACTTTTTTCATTTCTGCTCCTGGTTTTCTTCCACATTAAAAAATAACGGAATACGATGGGTACTCTCAATGGGTGCACCGTTTAGCAAAGCCGGTTTCCATTTCGGCATGTTTTTAATTAACTCTATCGCCGTTTTATCCAATAGATCATCGAGTTGCTTTTCTACCCTTAGCTCTATAGGATTTCCCAAAGTATCTATAACAAACCTGATGATTACACTTCCTTCTACTTTATCATCCAGGGCCTCTTCAGGGTATTTCAAGTTTTTATCAAAATAACCGTAGAGCGCCGGGAACCCATCAATGGGCGCTGCTTCTATGAAAGTGGTTTTTTTATCAATCACTTCTGAATGTGTTTTGGGAATGGAGTTTTCCTGGTGATTGGCAGGTTCACCGTAAGCTTCTTTTTCATTTTCAGAAATGCGGCCCCGCTCTTTTTTATCATCACTTTCATCGAATGCAATGGTGGCTTTGCCGGGTTCTGGATTTGACCCTGATTCCTGAGCTTGTGGTCGCTGAAAAACACCCTCCTCTGAAGAAGATTGTGGTTTAATAATTTCAGCTTCGGGTGAATACATAAAAAAGCCATAAATCGCTATTGCAAATATTCCCGTGCTCAGCGCAATACCTCTCCAATTCGTTTGTCCGGCTCCTTTCTCGCAGGCATTTAATAGTTGATCAAAATCAGCCAGTTGGATAGATTCCTCAAGCGAAATCTCAGGGAGCTTATATACTATTTTATAATTCTTCATGGCCATTTCTTTTACTTAGTTCCATTTTCATTTTTTTTATTATTCGATGAGACTTTATTCTGGCACTGTTTTCTGTGCAGCCAAGTATAAAACCGATGTCGCGAAATGACTTGTTTTGGTAAAACCTTAAGGTAATCAGTTCGAAATCTACAGCATTGAGCCTCCCAACCATTTGTTCGATTAATTGCAGGATAGACTCTGTTGTGAAATCCTGAATTTCTTCATGGAGCCCGTCAATCAACTGTTCATCCAGCAAAACAATTCTTGCTTTTTTTGATTTTCTGAAGTAGAGCATGGTTTCATTGAAGGCAATTTTATAAAGCCATGCCGAGAATGGCACCGATTGTATTTTGTACTTACTTAGGTTGGTCATGGCTTTCAGGAACACATGAGATGTGATGTCTGAAGCCACATCTTTGTTCGATACTTTTTGAAACACGTAGTTAAGAATTGCTGGGAAGTAGTCGTCGTAGAGTATGCGGAATTTGCGTATATCCTTCTTGCATTGATTGATGATCTCAATCTCCTTCAGTTTTGACATTTCATTTGCAGGATACTTTTCCAAAAAATCAGGCTTTTTTGATCTATTTATTTTTAAAGATACTGTCATAAAGGATAAATGATTGACTTGTTGTATATCCTTTTAATTCAAAAATTTCAATTCGTTACCGATAAAATCAATTTAAACGAAATTTATTACTCTTTGAAATATTTGGAGGTACAAAATCTTGAAAGAAATGTAATCAACCTTTCCACGCGCAATTTAAAGCTCCATGAAATTAGTATAAATTACGTTGAAGGAGATGGGCAGTTTTTTGTTGCAAGTCCACATGTTAAGAACGGCCTACTTTCAAGTTCAAAGTAAAGTTATATCTTACGGTTTTTATAATCAATAAAATAGGCTTATTGACATTGACCGGACGGACAGGTAGGCCTCCAAAATAACTCTTTTTTGAAAATTGTCTGTTTTCGGAGTGGACTCAATGTCAAATTAAGATTTAAATAATTCTATTTTCTCAATTTCTTCTTTAGTAATATTATAAAATTCTTTATGGATATTAAAGGGGTTTTTACTGTTGGGCTTTCTGGCAATGTAAGTACCGTCTTCATTCATTTCATATCCATTTGTATCATCCTTCAAATCATAACTAAGCATTGTCATTACCTGTTTTTTAAGCAATGGATCGACAACCATAAATAGCGATTCGATGCGTCGATCGTAACTTCTTACCATGATATCGGCACTACCACCGTAAATTTTAGGATCGCCATTTCCATGGAAATAATAAATTCTTGAATGCTCGAGATAGTCGCCCACAATTGAGCGAACCTCAATATTTTCACTGAGCCCTTTTCGTCCCGGTCGCAGGCTACATATTCCTCTAATAATCAATTTTATTAAAACACCAGCTTGAGAGGCTTTGTACAATTCATTTATTGTTTCTTTATCTTGAAGTGAGTTTAGCTTTATTATAATCCCGCTGGCCAGTCCATTTTTAGCATTTATAGCCTCATCCCTGATCATATTGATAATCTGCACCCGCATATCCTTGGGGGCAGTAATAAGATATTTATAAATTCTTGGGATGGAATGACCTGTTATGGCATTAAAAAATTCTGAAACATCATGTGCATAGACTTGGTTGGAAGTTAGAATCCCCCAATCGGTATAAAGCTTTGAAGTTGATTCATTATAATTGCCACTGGACATGTGCACATATCGTGTCACTTTTTCATTTTCTTTTCTTACAATCAGCAATAATTTTGTGTGGGTTTTTACTTCCTGAATTCCATAAATCACAAAGCATCCGGCATCCTGCAATCGCTTGGCTTCTTTCAGATTATTCTCTTCATCAAATCTTGCTTTAACTTCAAACAATACAGAAACATGTTTCCCGTTTTCTGTGGCCTTCAAAAGTGCCGCAGTAACTCTCGATTCTCTTGCCAATCTATATATCGTCAGCTTAATAGATAATACATTTGGGTCTTCGGCAGATTTTTCTAATAATTCTAACAGTGGCTCAATGCTATTGTATGGATGATGCAAGAGAATATCCCGCTGTTTTAGCACTTCAAATATTGTATCCTCAGACCCATCCAACATTGATATTGGCTTAACAGGAGATTTAAGTTTCGAAACTTTATTTTTAAATTCAACATGACCAATAATATTCCAGAAAGATGTATAATCAAATAAATTTCCATCAGAAACTTCAAATATATTATCATCTTCAAGATGCCATCTATTTTTTAATATCCGGAGCATCCAATTATTGGCATTTTCCTCTACTTCCAATCTTACAACTCTTCCAGTCTTTCTGGTTTTCAATTTTCGACGAAGTTCCTCAAGAAAATTAGATTCGATATCGTCACTTTCTTCAAGCGTAAAATCTCCATTTCTTGTAATTCTGAAAAGATCTATGGACTCAATATTTATATTCCTGAATAGCTTATGAATATAAGTTCTTATCACTTCCTCAATTGGAACAAAAACCAACATGTCATCCCTGTAAATTTCAAAAAACCTGGGAATGTTAGTTGGTATTTGAATAAAGGATAATCGTTTTTTCTCCGTTTCGTCTCTATGATCAATCGATACAACTCCAAATATCAACAGTTTATTTACGAGGGAAGGGAATGTATGATAGCTGTCAAATACCATTGGCGTAAGCATCGGAAATATCGTTTTTTTAAAATATTCCTTTACTCTTATTTTTTCATTATCATTTAACTCACCAACCATCAGGATATCAAAACCGTGTTTTTTGAAATATGGCCTTATATTTTTTACATAATGAATTGCCTGATCTTGAAAGAAATTATGGATCTCTTTCAATAATTTCTTTCTAAAAGGTATCTCCCTGAGGTTTGAGTAGTCTATACGTTCTTTATTGTAATCGAGGTAGTTGTACAAGCTACCAACACGTATCATAAAAAATTCATCCAGGTTGGATGAAGTAATGGCCATAAACTTTAGCTTATCAAAAAAGTTCCGACCTTCCCTTTTGGCCTGATCTAATACACGATAATTAAATTTTAGCCAGCTTAAATCACGGCTGATAAATTTACTTTTTATTATTTGAGAAGATGTGCGGTCGGTCATTTTCATGAGGTGGAATGGATAAAAATGAAAATAGGGTTTATACTAAATAAACCCTACTCTCTCAAAATGATTTATTTATTCTAAATATCTACATTAGCATACTTTGCATTTGCTTCAATAAATTCTCTTCTTGGTGCTACTTCGTCACCCATAAGCATAGAAAATAAATGGTCTGCTTCTGCCGCTGACTCAATAGTAACTTGTTTCAAACTACGCCTCTCCGGATCCATAGTTGTTGTCCACAACTGTTCGGGATTCATTTCCCCAAGTCCTTTATAGCGTTGAATACTAACTGAATCTTCTTTTCCTTCACTTCCCGCCAATTCCATAACAATTCTATCTTTCTCCTCTTCATTCCAACAATACCTTTCATTTTTTCCACGCTTCAATAAATACAAAGGGGGCAGTGCAATGTATAAATATCCATGGTCAATTAATTTTTTCATGTATCTAAAAAAGAACGTTAGAATTAAAGTTCGGATGTGACTTCCATCAATGTCAGCATCCGTCATGATGATAACTTTATGATACCTCAGCTTTTCCATATTCAATTCTTTCTCATCCTCTTCGGTACCAAAACTAACTCCCAATGCCGTAATCATATTTTTGATTTCGTCATTGTCGTAAATTTTATGCTCCTGGGCTTTTTCTACATTTAGTATTTTACCTCTCAATGGTAAAATCGCCTGAAAAGCTCTGTTTCTTCCCTGTTTTGCAGAACCTCCAGCAGAGTCTCCTTCAACAAGATATATTTCACAAACTGTAGGGTCATTATCCGAGCAATCTGCCAATTTCCCAGGAAGGCCCGAGCCGCTTAATACGTTTTTTCGTTGTACCATTTCCCTAGCCTTGCGTGCTGCATGACGCGCCTGTGCTGCCAAGATAACTTTCTGAACAATGGTTTTAGCGTCTTTTGGGTTTTCCTCCAAATAAGTATTTAGTGCCTCGCCAACTGCAGTATCCACAGCACCCATGGCTTCAGAATTTCCAAGCTTAGTTTTTGTTTGTCCTTCAAACTGAGGCTCTTGTACTTTGATAGATATTACAGCCGTCAGTCCTTCTCGAAAATCATCGCCACTTACCTCTACCTTAGCCTTATCTAACAAGCCCGATTTATCAGCATAAGATTTGAGTGTCCGTGTCAATGCACGCCGAAATCCTGCAACATGAGTTCCTCCTTCTATGGTATTTATGTTATTTACATAAGAAACCATATTTTCAGTGTAGGAACGATTATAGCTTAAAGCAGCCTCAACTGGCATACCTCCTTTTTCGGTATTAATATAAATACAATCCTTAATTAGCTTCTCTCTATTGCTATCAAGATAATTGACAAATTCGCGAAGACCTCCTACAGAGAAAAATGATTGAGATTTATTGCTCCCATCATCTTCTTGCTCTCTTTCATCTTCAAGATTTATTCTAATACCGGCATTTAGAAATGATAATTCTCTAAGCCTGGATGCTACAGTTTCATAATTATATTCTGATACAATAAATATTTCACTGTCAGGCTTGAAGTGGATTGTTGTTCCGGTAAGGTCAGTTGTTCCTACTTCTTTTACACTGTAAAGCGGCTTTCCTTTAGAATATTCCTGTTCATATATCTTCCCATTTCTATAAACTTTTGCGTTCAGCATAATAGAGAGTGCATTTACACAAGAAACACCTACACCATGTAATCCACCTGAGACTTTATAGGTATCCTTGTCAAACTTACCTCCTGCATGGAGCACAGTCATCACAACTTCCAGAGCCGATCTCTTTTCCTTAAGGTGCATATCCGTTGGAATACCTCTTCCATTGTCACTTACACTTATAGAATTATCCTTATGAATGGCAACATTAATGGTATCGCAGTGGCCTGCTAGTGCTTCATCAATGGAATTATCAACAACTTCCCAAACCAGATGATGAAGGCCTTTGACACTAACATCACCAATATACATGGCTGGTCTTTTTCTGACAGCTTCTAAACCTTCAAGTACCTGAATATTATCTGCTGAATAGTCGCCTTTATTTTGATCTTTTTTCTCGCTCATATTTAATTAAAATAAATGCAAAAATACCTATAATCAGGCTATTTTTATGCATGGTATCTTAAATAAAATTGAAAAATGCATTTATGAAAATTAGTACAGAATCTCACTATCCAAATAAGGCAGGTCAAGCCTAAATAGGTAAATAATTCTCAACAAATAACTAAAAAAGTACCCATATGCTCATTTATTTATTTTGAATAACTTCAATTAATAAAAAGCACTAATTTTAGACGATTAAATTAATATTAAATGGGATTATTTAAAGTCTTTAATAAGAATGAAAAAAATAAAAGCAAAAGCTATATTAAAAGCCTATTAGAGGTTGCCTTTGCTGATGGAGAATTGGATGAAAGCGAATTAAACCTTGTTATTTCTATTGCTAGTAAATTTGATATACCAAGAAATACTGTTTTTGAAATAAAGGACAATCTCGACACAATTACATTTAATCCACCATCAAGTTATAGTGCCAAAATAAAACTTATTGAAGATTTGGTTAAAGTAATGATGGTCGATAAAACTGTCGAGGAAAGAGAAATAGAGATCTGTAAAAAATTAGCTTTAAAACTCAACATCTCAACCGTAATAGTTGATGATGTAATTTTATCTGTTAACAATTCAAGCAATAATTAAAGATGAATGCTGATGTGCTATTTTATTAAAATAATTTGATTGCTATTTTTATTTTTTAAATAATTTGCCCTGATAATTACTAATTCAATTTAATCAAACATGAAAAATGATTTATAACTATGCTGATTTTTATTTGTACTTTTGCTGGCTAACTAAATCATTCTGTAATATCATTTTTCTAATTTACACTAAGATATTTACCTAAAAATTAAACCGTAATCATGAATAAATATATCTATTACCTACTTTTTATCTTTCTTTTCACCTCTTGCTATACCGTTAAGAAAGTTACCTACTTGCAAAGCGAACAAAATGTTTTAGAGTTAAAAAATAACCCTGTCGAATACCTTGTACAACCGAACGATATATTAAGTATCACCGTCCAAAGTCTTGATCCCGAGCAATCTGCTTTTTTCAATATTGCATCTGGAGACAATAGAAATATACAAGCAAATGAAGCATCTCTATTTTTAAGTGGATATTCAATAACGCAAAATGGGATTATCAATTTACCGATCATTGGTGAAGTAAAGGTAAGTGGGCTAACGGTAGAACAAATCCGAGAATTGATTCAAAGTGAAATAAACAAGTATTTATTAGATGCTATTGTATTGGTGAAACTTACAAGTTTTAAAATATCGGTATTGGGGGATGTAAGAAACCCAGGTACAAGATTTATTTATAACAATCAAGCAACAATATTTGAAGCCTTGAGTTTGGCAGGTGATGCAAACATATCAGCTAATATTAAAGCAGTAAAACTAATAAGGCAAATAGATGGTAAATCGTATGTAATAAAGCTAGACTTGACTAATCCAAAAATTATTGAATCACCTCATTATTTTCTTTTACCGAATGATGCTATCTATGTAGAGACTTCTAAAGAAAATATCTTTAGAAATAATTTAGTACTACTCACGATAATTTTTACAGCTGTCTCAACTAGTTTATTAATATTAAGTTTTATATCTACACAATAATTTGAAAAATATGGATACGATTCAGGATGAAGGAATCGATATAATACAACTGCTATCAAAATTTGTTTCAAGATGGTACTTATATATTATCGCCCTGATAGTTTGCCTACTTTTAGCGTATGCTAAAATTAAAACCTCACCAAAAGTTTATGAGGTATATGCAATTTTAAAAATGAACGTTGGCAGTTCGAAATCAGATAAAATATTAAATTCCGTTGAATTAGATAAGAGTGAGGTAAATATTCAAGACAAGATAATTGAAATCAAATCTACGAATTATATTAAAGAGACATTAAATCAGTTAGATTTTGGTATCTCTTATTTTACTAACGAAAACTTTGTTCAAAGGGAGAGGTATAAACTTGATTTCCCTGTTAATGTTAGTATTGATTCCAGTATAAACATACTAACAGACATTCCTTTTTATATCAATATAATAAGCAATGAAGAGTTTGAACTTGAATTTGAAATTAAAGATCTTCTCAATGCCACTTTATATAATTTTTCTGAAAAAATAGAAATAAAGCAACAATACCCAAATCAAAAATTTGTAAAAACCTATCAATTCAATAAGCCTATCATTGAACCAAGCCTTGGATTAGGTTTTACTATCACGTTAGTTGGTGATCCAAAAAAATATGAAGATAATATCTTATTTTTTAAGATAAATAACCCAAATGGCTTAATACAGGCATATTTAGAGATGCTTAATCTCGAGATTACAGAAAGGGAGTCAAGCATTTTATATTTGAAAACCGGATCCAGTATTGTGCAAAAAGAAATTGCCTTTTTAAATACCTTGATGGATGTAGTTATCAAAAAAAATCTTGAACAAAAAAATCAAGAATATCTGAAAACAATAGATTTTATTGATTTCCAAATTGCCAACGTATCGACTTCACTAATAAAAGCAGAAAGTGATCTGGAATCAATCGGTTATGCTACAACGAAAATTGGAGAGACTTCAATATTATTTGAACAGAGACGGCAGTTAGAAACCCAGATATCTTCTTATACAGTACAATTACAGAACCTTAGAAACATATTAAGCAATCTAGATAATATTGCTGCTTCGGCAATTTCTACCGGCTCATCTGATATAAAAGATCCTATGATTGATAAACTGATTATCAAATTGACTGATTTATTCCAGCAAAGGGCAAATTTAAGGAGAACAGCAACAGAAGCAAATCCAGTAATTCAAAGGATAAATGGCGAAATTGAAACAACAAAAGTAGCATTAAGAAATGCCTTAAACGGTGCGTTAAATAACCTTAATGTTTTAATTGAAAATCTTAAATATCGTCTTCAACAAACAAAAGCTAATATAAATAGGCTTCCTGGAGCAGAAAGAAAAAAATTGGGCATTCAGCGAAAATTTGAATTTAGTGACAATACCTATGAATTATTTATGCAAAGGAAGGCTACTGCCGGTATTGCTTTAGCTACAAATGAATCCGATTGGAAAATAATAGAAAATGCAAAAGTCAACACCTATATGGGACTCCTATCACCGAATGTAAAATTCATATATCTATTGGCTATTTTTGCAGGTTTGTTTATTCCTTCAATTATAATTCTGATTGTCGACATGTTTGATAATCGTATAAAAAGTAAAAAGGAAATAGAAAAAATAACAAATATTCCAATAATTGGATCGATTGTAAAAGGAGATAAAAATAAAAAACTAATCACGCAATACAGTACCAAATCCGCACTTACTGAATCTATCCGAGACATCAAGATAAACCTTCAGTTCGTTTCGAGTGATAGCAATCAAAAAATAATTGGAATTACATCATCTGTCAGCGGAGAAGGAAAGACCTTTTGTGCAGTAAATCTTGGAGCTGTAACCGCCCAATCAGGGAAAAAAGTATTAGTATTGGATGCCGATATGAGAAACTCCAAAATGGGTACTTACTTTAATGCTCAAAAATCAAAACATGGGTTTTCGTCATATCTTATTGGAACATCTAATATTGATGAGATAATTCAACCCTCTCCAATTAAAAATTTAGATATTATTTTTGCAGGACCATTTCCTCCAAATCCTTCAGATCTTTTAGGGCTTCCAAAGGCTTCTTTGTTATTAAAAGAACTTTATAAAAAATACGATTATATAATTGTTGATTTTCCTCCAATAGGGCTCGTTGGAGACTACATGATATTATCAAAGTATATTGATATAAATATTTACATATCCAGGTACAAATTCACTTTGAAAAAATCTTTTGAGAAAATTAATAATCTTTATAATGATAAGAAGTTGGAAAATATGATAATTATTTTGAATGATGTAAAAGTTGATACATTATATGGTTCCAACCCATATTACCTTAAAGACTATAAATAAAATGTGTTTTGAGTATCATTTTGCATAATAAACTATGCGTCTATTTAATGACTTATTTCAAATAGTGAAGTTTTCTAACCGAGAATAAAAGTGATTTTTATTATTATGATTTAGTAAAAATGATCAAGTTGAATAAAAATCTATTATTACAAGTTCCGATAATCATTATTCTTTTTACTCAGAATATTTTTTCTCCTTACCTCGATTACAATGAGCTAAATACCCATGCAACTTTTGATAAGGTAATTGGCCTGATTGAAAAACTATTTCCGCTACTATTTCTAATCTTCACCTTTTATAAGGTGGGGAGCTTGAGAAAATATCATCTCATATTCTTCCTTTTTACAATATCATATATCACATATTTGATTTTTGAATCATTGTATTTATATCAATCATTTTTCGAGTTTCCACATGTATTTTTTAAGATTATAAATTTGACTATGATCTGTTCTTTTTTGTTGTTTTATCAAAAAAGTAATAGAATAGATGTCAAATTGATAATGAATATTATATTCTATGGGATATTAATTAAGATACTTATTAATCCAGGAATCGTATCGTTGGGTGCCTTTGTTTCTCATATAAGGTTAGTGCCCTCGGAATCTGTTTTCCTGCTATTATTACCAGCACTTTACTTTTTTAATAAATATATCTTAGAATTCGAAAAGTTGTCTCTCCTTAAATTTATCATACTTTTTTTCTTGATTATTTATTTTCAGCACCGTAGTGTTTGGACCGCAAGTTTTGCAGCATTTGCGCTAAATTTCTTTATACTTATAAGGCAGAATGCGCTAAATTTCAAAAAAGTGTTGCCTTATGTATTAATTTTCTCATTTTTATTTCTTTTGCTATTCAGCTTGGTTGCTACAAAATCTCCCGAAATAGTAAAAAAAATTGATCAAGAAATAATTAACATATTAAATCCCCAAGAAGATAAAACTGGCAGCTGGAGAATTATGCAGTATGAAGCTTATAAACCTTTTATTGCAAAACATTTGGCTGAAGGAATGAGATTAAAGGGATTTGAATTGCCTGTTCAATTTTTTAATAGTGAACATGGAACGCAATTGTTTACATCAAACACCGGGCATCATTTTCATAGCTATTATGTGGAAACGCTTTTCTATTTTGGGTTCATTGTGCTTGCAATGACAATGATCATTATCTTAATTCCAATTGTTAAGATAATTGCCAATAATAACGATTACACCCCTGCAATATTGAGTTTTACTGCATTTGTCTTTAGCGGGCTCATTTTTGGATTGGCTTACAGATTACCGATTTATTATTGGCCTATACTTGGAATTACATTGACTCTATATAATCTTGAAAAAATTAGACTCAAAGAGAAGGTATAAAAAACAATCCTGCCTATTATTTTTGAATCTCATATAATCAATTTAAAGATCCAACAATTGTTTTCTATACAATAATTGAATTAGCAACATAAATTTCTTCCTAATAACCATAATTGTCATAAATGCACAAGCATTTATTATCATTTCAACATAATGTAATATTCATAAATTAAGTAGATGATATTAATATTCTAAATTCAATCAATTTGTACTATTCGGTTATATCTTTTAATTATTTGAATATTTGATTGAATATATGGAGTTTTAAATATAACATTTCTAAGAAACTTGATTTTCTGTCTTAATGCAATTAAAACAGTTAATTGCCATACTTTAAGCATATTTTTATCATACAATTTTATGCTTACATATCTTGATTGATGAGAAATCTTTTTTCAAACTTTGCACTCAAGTTCTATTAAAAATTAATGTTTTTTAATCGGTCGTAACACTTATTACTTTTTTATTAACGATTTCGACCTGAATCATTTTTCATTCTTAATCAATAAGTATGAATCTTAGGAACTTAAAAATCGCAGACACACCTATCCTTTGAAAAAAAACTGACTTTTTTTATTCAGTTTAATATCAAAACACATTAATAAATGTTATTTTATATGAAAAAGATTATGTTAGGTTTAGTTGTGCTAATTGCTTTTCAGGCGTGTACAAGTGAGTTAAGTGAAATTGATGGTGTAATAGGCGATAATATTGATTCGAGTATTATAGATGATGGAAGAGGGGACAATTTTATTTCTATACCTTCTGAATCATTTCTGAGTCAATACTTCTTTACAGATAATGGGTCTCCAATTTCAACCAGAATTGAAAATCAAATTCATCATGATTTCAATAGTCCTGTTGATACAAATAAGGAGTCAAAAGATTTAAGTGCTAAATGGACCGGAAACTTTTATTTTGAAGCTGGAGAATATGATTTCTCTATAAAATCCAATAAAGGCATAAAAATCACTATTGATGACAATATAGTTTTAAATGAGCCTGAAAATCAAAAGGTTACATCCTATAGTATTAATCAACAGCTAGATGGAATTCACAAGTTAACTGTTGAATATAATATTGAAGACAACATATTGGATTCTGAAGAAAATAATAGTTCAATTGATACGGAAGAAACAGTAAAAAAAGATTCAAATGACAATAATGCCGCCACAGAAATTGCAGATAATAACAAACCTGTAGTGGAAGTTGATAACAGCACACCAACAGTAGAGGTTGACTGGACAGAAAGTAAACCCGAAGAAAATTCTAATATAGGCGGAGGTGTATTTTATACTTTAAAGGAACTGGAAATTTGGAGGGAAAGATCTAAATCAGGACCATACAAAACGAAAGGTGATTTTGGTACTAATTCTCCTGGAGACTGGGACAGAATATATAAAAGTGCCAATGAGTTATTAAGCGGTAAAAATGAGGGTCCATGGAGAGGTGAGAGTACAACAAGCATAGAGCCTGGCTGGAAACATGATCGGGTAAGAGATGCTGCGTTTGTTTATCTATTAACGGAAGACTCCAAATTTGCAAGGCCTGTTATTAATTTTTTGGTCACTCAAGCAAAAGAACCTTTAGCGCAATGGCCAAATAGAAAGTACATTAGTGATATGGGACTATTCAGTACTGCAGGTTGGATGATCAAAATGTTAACTGCCTATAGCTTTGTAAAGAATGAGGCAAGCAGCAATGACCAATCTACAATTGAAAGATGGTTTCGGGAAGGCGCAGAATACTATAAAGGAAACATGCAAAATGATTTATCCAAAAATTTTCCAAACAGACTAAATGAAGATTATTCTGTTCGAGAAAGAAATGCAAAGGATGGAGCTATGGATAATAAATGGGCTTATTATGATCGTGACGGAAAAAAGTACAATCAAATATCGGTATTGGGAAAATGGTATAATAATAGGAGAGCGAACATGATAGGGTATATGGGATATGCCGGAGTATTCTTTAAAAATGCAGAATTGATTCATCATTCAAAAATATTTTTTAAGGAAATGCTCATGTTTGGCACCTTCCCAGACGGAACAATGTGCGAATATGAAAGAAATACAGACTACGACTTGCCGTTTGCAGGTGTTACTTATTCATCTATAAACATTGAGATGTTTACTGTAGTAGCTGATGCCTTGGCCAGAACAGGAGATTTTGAACTATATCAATACTCCACCTCTAAAGGCCTCTTTGGAACAGAAGGTGGTGAAAAAAGTTTAGAACTACTAATCAAGAACTATTATGATCAACTAAATAATAGAGTAGAAAGATACGCCTTAATGAAAGGAAAACTTTATAGAATTGATATGATCAATGAGCTTGACCAAGACCGCCATTGGGTAAATGATACATGGTTTGTTAAGGCTAATTTGTATTACAAAAATGATTACTTTTTAAAGACATACACAAGGACATTATCAACATCAAAACCATACCCTGCTTACAGGTGGGGCACGGCGGGGAAAACAGAATATCCATGGTCAGGAACAGATGGAATGATGCCTGGCAATTTGTTTATGTACGGAGGAATAGAATCTAAAATATCCATCTTTTAACAAATATTTTATAGAGAAATCCCAGTTTTGAGATTTCTCTATAATCTGAAACGAAGTATAAAAATCATCTCTTTTATTAATAGTTAAAGGTTTTTATATTTGCGTATAGCTAAAGTCAATCAAATATGATTTGACTTAAATTTGGATTAAAAAATATCAAAGATTTACCCATCAGAGTTAAGGAACAGTTTTTCAAACTTAACATTTATATAAGTACCGAGTGTAAGCCTATTATTGAAAGCGGGCCTCAACTCCGACTTGTCGGAGTCCTTGATTTATCAGGTTAACAGTGGATTATTGAGATAATTAGGCAGCTCAAATCCTGTTTAGTTGGGGTTTGAATTAACCTCCTTTTCGCTTGATGGGTATTCATTTTACAGGCTTCTTACATATTCTTTGTAAACTGACTTAATGCCATCCTCAAGATTTATACTATATGTAAATCCAAGGTTTTCCAACTTTGATACATCCATTAATTTCCTTGGAGTACCGTCTGGTTTAGATGTGTCAAATGTTAATTCGCCATTGAACCCAACAGTTCGCTTTACTAATAAAGCCAGGTCTTTAATAGAAATATCATTTCCGACGCCAATATTTACGAACCCACCGTCACTATAATTTTGCATAAGAAAAAAGCATGCCGCCGCCAAATCATTAACATGCATAAATTCTCTTTGAGGGCTTCCTGTCCCCCATATTTCTACAAATGGTTTGTTCTCTATTTTTGCATTATGGAATTTCCTGATAAGTGCAGGTAATACATGAGAATTTTTCAAATCATAGTTATCGTTTGGCCCATATAAGTTCGTTGGCATTGCTGAAATGAAATTACATCCATATTGATCTCTGTATGCGTCACACATTTTTATCCCTGCTATTTTTGCAATAGCATATGGTTCATTGGTCGGTTCAAGTAATCCTGTTAATAAAGCATCCTCACTTAAAGGTTGAGGAGCTAATTTGGGGTATATGCAAGAACTCCCAAGGAACAGCATCTTTTTTACTTTATTCAAATATGATTGATGAATTACATTGCCTTGAATCATTAGGTTGTCATATAAAAACTCTGCTCTATAAGTATTATTGGCAATAATACCCCCAACTTTGGCGGCAGCCAAAAATACATAATCGGGCTTCTCAATAGAGAAAAATGACTTCACTTCTGATTGGTCTTTTAAATCAAGTTCACTTGAAGTCCGGGTTATTATATTTTGAAATCCCTCAGACTTCAATTTTCTATAAATAGCTGATCCAACCATCCCGCGGTGTCCAGCAATATAAATTTTATCTTCCTTATTCATTATTCATGGTAATTGAATACTTTATGCCCGCCTTTAACTAAAAATTGATCTCTCTTAAACAATTCAATATCAGAACTTACCATATCTTCCACCAGCCCTTTAAGGTCGTATTCCAATTCCCAACCCAATTTTTCTTTGGCTTTTGTAGGGTCACCGATAAGAAGCTCAACCTCTGTTGGGCGATAATACCTAGGGTCAATTTTCAGAATAACTTGTCCTTTTTTTAGTTGAAATTCTTTATTGTTGCACTTCACAATTTTTGCAGTTTCGTCAACTCCTTTTCCTTCAAATTCTACTTCAATTCCAACTTCGGCAAAACTCATTTTAACAAAATCTCTAACTGTTGTTGTCACACCAGTAGCAATTACAAAATCATCCGGTACATCTTGTTGCAAGATAAGCCACATAGCTTTAACGAAATCCTTTGCATGTCCCCAATCGCGCTTAGCATCAATATTTCCCAAATAAAGAACTTCTTGGAGGCCAAGAGCGATTCGGGCAACAGCTCTGGTAATTTTCCTGGTAACGAATGTCTCGCCTCTCAATGGTGATTCATGATTAAACAAAATCCCATTACATGCAAACATATCATAAGCTTCGCGATAGTTTTTCGTAATCCAAAAGCCATAAATTTTTGCAACCGCATAAGGAGATCTGGGATAGAATGGTGTTGTCTCAGATTGTGGTGTTTCCTGAACCAATCCATACAATTCGGAAGTTGATGCTTGATAAACTCTTGTTTTATCAACCAACCCCAGTAGTCTTACTGCCTCCAGTATTCTTAATGTTCCCAGCCCATCGACATTGGCTGTGTATTCTGGCGTATCAAAACTCACTTTCACATGAGACATAGCACCTAAATTGTATATTTCGTCAGGTTGAATTTCTTGTATAATCCTGATTATATTACCGGAGTCTGTTAAATCACCATAATGTAATTTTAATTTAACTTGCTTTTCATGTGGGTCTTGGTAAAGATGATCGATTCTGTCTGTATTAAATAACGAGCTTCTTCTTTTTATACCATGAACCTCATATCCCTTTTTGAGAAGAAATTCAGTAAGGTATGCACCGTCTTGTCCTGTAATTCCAGTAATTAATGCTTTTTTCATTTCTAAATTAAATACAATTCAAACTTAATATTTTGTTATTAAACTAAATTTAGTCTAATCACTTTTATCAAGCAAATATCAACAATTATGACTTTAACTCACCTTCATATTATTAGAAAAAAAATGTACTCTCTCAATACTCTATCTTAAAATTACGCATGATTATCTATTAAAATCAACTAAAAACACATCGAAAATTATCACTTATTGATAGACATATGCACTTAACTGATCCATAATCAATTAATGCTGATCTACATCAGCAAAAATTATTCATTTTATTAAAACTATGTTTTTGTACCATTTTTAATTTGAATGTTCAAAAGTTAAAATCTTCCAATGTGCAAATGCTGCATTTACACTATTGTTAGATATTATTGTACCAATATTAAGGTATTCAACCAAGTATACATTGGTAGTAATTATCTTGTCAAAAAAATCAAATCAAATGTGCCTCATACTATTTGCTTTAAATAAAAATCCGGATTACAAAATAATTATTGCGGCAAATAGAGATGAGTTTTTTAATAGACCTACCATTAGTGCTGGATATTGGAAAGAAAATAATGCAGTTTTAGGGGGAAGAGATATCAAATCAGGAGGTACCTGGATCGGTATCAATAAGACTGGTCGATTTATTGCCATCACCAATTATAGAGACCCGAAAAATGAAAATTCAAATGCTAAATCCAGAGGTGATCTTTCAAAAAGATTTCTATTTCAAAGCGAAAGTGTTTCGGATTTTATAAAAGATATATCAAAGTCCAGGTCGATATACAATGGGTTTAATCTTCTATTGAGCGATGATGCATTCAATTCATTGTATCATTATTCAAATATTTCAAATCGTAAAACAAAAATTAAAAATGGTATTCACGGATTAAGCAATCATCTAATTGACACGCCATGGCCAAAAATTGCAACAGGTAAAACTGAGCTGTCAAAAATTGCAGCATCTGAATCAATCAAGTTGGGTGGCTTGGTGGAAATGTTAAAATCAGACAAAAAAGCCTCAGATGAATTATTGCCAAACACTGGGATTTCATATGATCTTGAAAAAAAACTTTCATCTGTATTTATATCTATGAATGGTTATGGAACCAGGTGTTCTACTATAATATTGGTAGATAAAGAAAATAATATATCCTTTCTTGAGGTCTCTTACAATGAAAAAAAACAAGTTATTGATTACAAAAAATACAATTTTGAATTAACTCCTTAAAAAATCCATTAACCCAAATTACTGCTTCATTTGCCATTAGAAATTAATCAAATATTACATGCATTTTTTGGCTAATAATAACAGAACTATATCAAAATCATATTAATTGCTAATTTTGGAATACATACATTTTTTATTTTAAATATAAAGACATGATTACTAGACAATTAAACCTTCTGATACAATTAGCAACTATTGATGGGTCATTGGCACCTAAGGAAAGAAAGCTTATTGAGCACATTGCCAAGGTAAATAATTTGGATGAAGACCAAATCAAAGAGCTACTAAATAAACCGGTACAAATTACCGACTTTCAACATCTTACAGAAGATGAAAGGTTTAATAATTTATATATGGTCATTCAACTCATGAAAATAGATGGGCAGGTTTTTAAAGCGGAAATTGTATTTTGTGAAGAGCTAGCTGTGAAATTGGGATATAAGAAAAAGGTTGTTGCTGAATTATCAAAAAACATATATAGTGACCCAAGCATAACTGCTGATCGGGATATGCTAAGAGCAACGGCTGCAAAATTCAGGTTATAGATTGAATAGTGAATTTTATTCTATTTTGAATTCATTAATTCTTCAATTTCATCAGTTTCTATTGGAATATTATCCATCAGGTCTATTATTCCATCATTGGTAATTACCACATCATTTTCGAGTCGAATACCCAGTTTTTCTTCTCTAATATAAATACCAGGCTCAACTGTATAAACCATTCCTGTCTCCATCTTTCTATCTTGATGTCCATAATCATGTACATCCAAACCAAGGTGATGAGAGGTACCATGCATGAAATATTTTTTGTAAGCGGGCCTTTTTTGATCTTGTTTTTTTATATCAGTTTTACTTAAAAGACCCAAACCCAACAATTCGCTTTCCATTATCTTTCCTACTTCTTTATGATATTCGGGAATAGTATTTCCGGGCCTCAGCATTTTCATGGCCTCACTTTGTACTCTAAGCACTGCATTGTAAACTGCCTTTTGCCTTTCAGAAAACTTACCATTTACGGGCACGCATCTGGTCAGGTCTGCATTATAATTTCCGTATTCTGCACCAATATCCATTAGCAGTAAATCACCATCTTTGCACATAGCGGTATTTTCTATATAATGCAATACACACGCATTGTATCCAGAAGCAATTATCGGTTGAAATGCGAATCTTCTGCTACGGTTAGAAATAAACTCATGAATTAACTCAGCCTCAATTTCATATTCCATCACACCAGGGTTGATGAATTTCAGTACTCTTCTAAATCCTTTTTCGGTAATAAGGATTGCTTCCTTAAGCTCGTCTATTTCGTGATGCGACTTAATTGCTCGTATATCATGCAAAATCGGTTGAGATCTTTCAAATTTATGTAAAGCAAATTTGTTTTTACACCATTCTGCAAATCTCCCATCCCTGGTCTGAACTTCATTTTTCGCCCTTAAATGCTCGTTGGCGTTTAAATAAATGATGGAAGCCTTATATATAATTGTATTAATTACTTCATTGAATTGCGAAAGCCAATATATTGATTGGATTCCGGACAATTCTTGCGCTTCATTTTTTGTATGTTTATGCCCATCCCAAATTGCAATTTCATCACTGGTTTCTTTTATAAATAAAATTTCCCGGCTTTGCTTTTCATTCACACCTTGAAAAATCAACAAGATACTTTCTTCCTGATCAATGCCACTCAAATAAAACAAATCCGTTTGTTGAATAAAGGGCATCACACCATCTGCACTGGTTGGCATAATATCACTTGAATTAAAAATAGCTACCGAATTTGGCGACATTCGTTTAGCAAATTCTTTCCTATTTTTTTGGAATAACTCTTTTTTTGCGGGTGCGTATCTCATACTATTTTATTCAAGGATTGGATAAATATAATGCCCGAAAACAGGTAAGCAAAATATATAAAATATATTGCCTTTGAAGGTGTCAATTATTTTGTAACAAAAAAAAACTTAATCCAATTTTGGATTAAGTTTCTCGGCTAAAACTAAACTTAATATGTATTTTTTTATAACTCCTAATTTTTGCACTCTATAATAAATGCAAATATAAATTTATTTATTTATAGTTACTCTAATAACGCAATAAATTATATTTTGTTTAAAATGATTATAATAATTTTAATAGGTCAAGAAATAATATACAATTATTGGATTTTATCAAATACCTTATTGCGATATAATTACAATAATTTATTAATACCTTTTTGAATAATTAATCACTAACAATATATCAAGTAAGGAATAAAAAAAGATTAATAATTTATTATTGTGTCTAATATCTTCTAATTATAACATACATATATTTCAAATTAACATGATGGATAAATTGAAATATATGATTATTCCGCACTTTTTGTTTTACATGTTTTGATTCCGAAAGGCATATAAAGTGGGCAAGTGCTCGCAAAACTTGTAATTATAAATACACCTGCAAATACAAGCAAAATTATAGCCCATATGCCATTGATTACATTAGTAAAATATAAAATTCCAATAATCAGAGCAATAACAACTCTTATAATACGATCAATACCACCCATATTTTTCATGATATAATTAATTTTAGTTTTGCTATTAATTAAAATTCACAACAAAAATAGTGAGGCCTTGGGTCAGGTAATGGTGACCTATGTCACGCTGCTACAATATTTTTATCCCTTCAGGAGATTGGATAATTTTTTGGTCTTTTTCCAATTTCTTTATCACCCTGCTTACTACCTCTCTTGCGGTACCAAGATCATTTGCAATTTGTCGGTGCGGAACCAACACGATATCAGTATTGGTCAATTTAGCCTTGTCATCCAAATATCTCATTATGCGTTGATCCAGTGTTGTAAAAACCAATTGATTAATGGTATTCAATAAATCAAGGTATCTCTGATGATATAAATCAAAAAATAATTTATTGAACCTTGGATATTTGGCTATCCATTCTTCAACTTTTATAGTAGGCAGTAAGGCAATTTTTGACTCCGCATCTGTGACCGCATAAATTTGGCTTGGCTTATTATAAATCGCTGCGGTAAAAGAAACAATGCAACTCTGCCTTGGCTTGATATAATACAGGAGCAATTCTTTCCCATCAAATTGGCTATAAACCCTTACAGCCCCATCAATAATTACAGGCAAATGCTTGAGATACTGGCCCTCTCGAATAAGAACTGTGTTCTTAGGAAATGTATCAGAGATCGATTCTTGTAAAATATTTTCTACAAGTTCTGGCTCTAAAAATGCGAGACTATCCTTTACAGTTTTATCAGTTATCATTTATTAGGTGGTTTGATTAATAATAATACTAAAAAGCTACCATAACAAATAATTAATTATATTGTTAATAAATGTGAAAGTTGAATGCGAGAAACAGTTTAAATATTCAAAATTTAGATATATGAAACAATTACATTTTCCTATTATAATTTTTGCCATGGTGTTAATTTTATTATCTCTCCAATCATGTGACGATTCCAGTGAGGAAACAGATCCATGTAAAAATGGGCCGATTTTAGAAATTAATGCTGTCGTTGCTACAATCATTGGGCAATCTGATGGGATGATAATTGTAAGTGCAAGTGGAGGTAAATCGCCATACTTGTACAGCCTTGATGGGTCAAATTTTCAAAATAGTGATACATTTTCCAGCCTTGCCGCAGATGATTATACCATTGTCGTGAAGGACAATAATAATTGTACTGATACCAAAGTGACAAGCATAAAAGCAGTGCAAGAGGTATCATACGCCAATCAAATCCGTCCAATAATAGATGGGAATTGTCAGGTTTCTGGTTGTCATGGTAGCGATAGTGGTATTCCAAGCTGGGCTACTTACAATGATGTAAAATCCAAAGCCGATAGAATTAAGACAAGAACCGGCAACAAATCTATGCCTTTAGTTGGATCACTTAGTGATGCCGAAATATCGCAAATCGCAGATTGGGTTGATCGGGGAGCTCCAGAAAATTAATTTTTTTTGATCGTTATTGTTTAAGGGGGACCACCATAAGGCGCACTCAATTTTTAAGAGTCAAATTAAAATCCCGCAAAACCATTTTTCATTGGATCATTTTATAGCTTTGCGGGTTGTCTAAAAAATTAGGGCAACTAAGAATAATATTTACGTATGAAATTTAAAGAATTTAAGCTTAACGAGCTACTCATGGAAGCATTGTCTTACATGGGATTCGATGAAGCGACACCCATTCAGGAACAAGCCATTCCATTAATAATTGAAGGAAAAGATCTTATTGGCAGTGCGCAAACAGGAACAGGAAAAACCGCAGCTTTTTTGCTGCCGATTTTGCACAAACTTACCGACAAACACGATCAGTTAAATACCTTGATCATCGTTCCAACAAGAGAATTAGCCATCCAGATTGATCAGCAAATTGAAGGCTTCTCCTATTTTACTCATGTCACTTCTTTGCCTGTTTATGGAGGAGGTGAGGGTCAGGATTGGGAGACTCAAAAAAAGGCGCTTACCAAAGGAGCAGAAATTATCGTCGCAACACCAGGGAAATTAATCTCACATCTCAACATGGGCTATGTGAAGTTTGATCATTTGCAACATTTGATTTTAGATGAAGCCGACAGAATGCTTGACATGGGTTTTCATGACGACATTCAAAAAATAATTAACTTCCTTCCAAAGAAAAGGCAAACGCTGATGTTCAGTGCTACCATGCCACCAAAAATCAGAGAGTTGGCGAAGAAAGTATTAAATAATCCTGAAGAAATAAGTATCGCAATTTCAAAACCTGCGGAAGGGGTAATTCAAGCTGTTTGTCTCACGTATGACAGCCAAAAAACTCCACTCATCAATTCGATGATCTCAAACAAGCCAGATGTGAAATCCATTTTGGTTTTTACTTCTACAAAGAAAAAGGTAAATGAAATCGTACGGGGGCTAATTTCTAAAAATTATAAAGTAGAAGGCATTTCATCTGATCTTGTACAGAATGAACGGGAAGAAGTTTTGCTCCGATTCAGATCAAAACAAACCCGGGTATTGGTTGCTACCGATGTAATGAGTCGTGGTATAGATATTAAAGACATCAATTTTGTAATCAACTACGATGTGCCTGGGGATCCCGAAGACTATGTACATAGAATTGGGCGTACGGCCAGAGCATCCACAAAAGGCGTTGCGCTCACCCTGGTCAATGAAGATGATATGTATAAGTTTGACCGGATAGAAAAGCTTATCGAAAAGAAAGTTCAACGCGTTTCATTGCCTGAAGCTCTTGGAGATGGCCCGCAGTGGAGCACAAGGTCATCAAATCGTGGAGGATGGAAATCATCCAAAGGGGGAAAAAAGAAGAATTTTAAAAAGAGATAGAAATCAGAGTGCTGATATACTATCAATCTTAGAAAGGTAATTGGATATTTTGATATGATCGTCTGTATCATAAAATCCAATGGAAATACTTCTGGGCGCATCATTCAAATAAGAATTCAAGTCTTCTCTCCCAAAACCAAATACTGTCATTTCTTTGCCCATCTGAAAATAATTATCAACTTTATCATCATCAGCATGGTTGATCAAAAATATGGTATAGCTTGATTCGTCGTCTCCAAAAACAATCCATTCCGGGTCGGGTATGTCTCCATCGTGATTTGTGGTTACAAGTTGTTTGATATCAATAGCAGAGGTCATCCACCAATCTGTTGTATCAAATGTTCCTCCTGGAGTACCTTCATACAATGCCCAATAAGCATAACCATCCGATACTTTCGTCATGGTAAATGTACAGTGGGTAGGATAAAAGTCCCACAGACATTCCCAGTTTTCGTTTCCCGATATACCCTTGATGGACACTTTTTTATCTGTATTCAATATTATTTCTGATGTCGATGGGCCTGTGTTAGTATTTTTTGGATGAAAGAAACTATCATCCTGGTTAAATACCGCATTTGGAAATCCCCTGAATTCACCAGCAGAGGCACTCCCCGGTGTGGGTTCAAAACTTATCCAATCATTTCCTGCGGAATCAATCATGCTTGAAAGGCCCAAACCCAGTTTTTCCAAATAGTATGTCCCCCAGGTAGTTTCTATCAAATATGCTTCCAGATCTCCAGCCGAACTATCAACAGCAAATTCAGTTAATCTAACGAATATTGTGGTGTCAATAACCACTGTGGTATCCTGTACAATAATACTGTCCTTTGGGGATGGCAAAGGCTTTGGGTTATAAGGAGGTTCCGGCGTTTCCTTTTGATTGCAAGCAGCTATCAAAAGAAAAAATGCTAATACCAAGAAAGTAGGTGGTGCTATAAAAATTCCCTTTAGCAAAATATTTCAAAAATTAAATTGGAAATACTCATCAGATAGAAAAAATTTCATCTCTCATCTGAACAATTTATCAACTACAAAAATAAATATATTTATTTATTGTATTGAAACGCATTTAGGTAAGTGATATTACATTGTTTTTTTACCAACAAAATTATGTTTTTTTTACTGAGGCAAGGCCAGCACGTCTATCGTACCTTTGGCAGGAACAATATTATTAAAATTGGCGATCGTGATTTTTTTGTTGTTTGCCGCATTGGACAACTTGTAGTCCAATTCAATAAAAAAATTATCGTAATCTTTAAAGTTGATGCCACGCTCAGTCATCACGTACTGACCGAGCTCAAAAATTATTTGAGGTTTGTATTTTTCAATTGTCTTTTGCGCTCCCATGAGCACATCAAACTCATGGCCATCTGTATCGATCTTTATAAAATCTAAGCGAGCAATGCCTTCTGTCTTTACAAATTCGTCGATGGTGATGGTGGGAACGCCATCTGTCGACATAGCTTTACCTCCATGAACCGGATGCTGATTTTCACCTACTTCTTTATCAATTTTCCAACTCGAAAAGGCTTTAATATCACTTTGCTTTTTTTCTTCACTCGATACGAAAGTCTGAATTGTCTGAATATTTTGAGAAATGCCTTGGTTTAGGTCAAGATTTCTATTGAGCTTTTGAATGGCAAAATGTGTGGGTTCAAAGGCATAAACTTTGCCCTGTGGAGTTTTTTTTGAAAAATGTAATGACATGATCCCTACGTTTGCGCCAACATCAAAAACGATCGCATCATTAGGAAGGTTGATATATATATTTTCAGATACATGCTTCTGGAAATTTCCAAATAGGAATAGTGACAAATCAAGTCCTTCAGTAATATCAATTTCAAAGTTGATCCCGTTTCTTTTAATTATCCTCTTTTTGATACCATAAATTGGTTTTACTAAATGAAATAATATTCTGGCAACAAAAAGTTTAAGCCTGGTGATGGGTAAATTATGTATTATGGAATTCATGCTATTTCTTACTCATTTATAATATCCAAAAATTAGGGTTTAGAGTTATTTCAAAAAAAAATGATTAAATGCTATAATAATAGAATGCTACAATAAAGCATTCCATTCAACCTAAGCTAAATCTTCACTGGCTAGCATTTTCTTATTCAATCATTCTATCATTTACTCATTCCATCATTATCCCCACACTAGTAAAACTTAATTTTTCGCGCAGCATATCCAACCATTTTCAGTAATAAAAATCCATGGCTAAACCTTGATATATTGGTGTCACCATAAACTCGCTCGCGATATCGAATTGGCAAATCAATGATTTTCAGGTTCATTTTATAGGCTCCAAAAATCAAATCAAAATCTCCGAAAGGATCAAATTCTCCAAAGAAAGCTCGATTCTTTATCAACTTTTCATAATCACTTTTCATGATCACCTTCGTGCCACAAAGCGTATCCTTGATGGGCTGCTCCAAGAGCCAGGAAAACATCATACTAAAAAATTTATTGCCAAATAAATTCAGTATTCGCATCGCATTTTTTTCCATAGGATATACCAACCTGGAACCATTGATAAACTCACCTTTATTATTTGTGATGGCAAAATAAAATGATGGTAGATCTTCCGGGGGCACGGTGAGGTCTGCATCAAGAATCATCAATATATCTCCAGTGGCCATTGCATAACCTTTTCTTACAGCATCACCTTTACCTTTTCCGCTTTGCTGGGCAATTTTTATATCCCACTGCGGATATTTTTTAGGTAGTTTTTGTATTTGCTCCCAGGTATCGTCTGTAGAATTTCCTTCAATAAAAATGATCTCCTGATGCGATCCGAATTTGGGCATGCGCTTCAATGCATTTTCAAGGTTTCCGCTTTCATTTCTGGCTGGAATTACGATAGTGGTCGAATACCCTCTTTGCGGTAAATTACCTGTTGGTCTGGCAAATAAATATTGATTGATGCACAACTTGTTGATCAATGGCAAGCGCCCAATAAACTTATTACAAAACCAGGATAATACCGGAATATTTATTGGCAACAACACACGTCGCGAAGATCGGTATGTCTCATAGCCAGCCAGATACAGAAAAGTCTGAAGGTCTTTCCTGGTAAGCCAATTTTGCTTAGGGCTTTTCTTTTTAAATCTCAATAATTCTCCTGTCAGAAGTGCCGGCTCCCAAATGAAATTATAATAATTAATAATGATTCTCGTCCGGTGATGGCATACGTTTTTTATCGAGTCAAAAGCTTTGAGAATATCTACAAAATATCCAGTAACATGAGACAAGACTATCGTATCGAATTTTTTGTCTAAGTTTAGGTTTTCGGCATCCATCACATAAAAGTCAATATCTGGATATTTTCCTTTGGCGATTTCTATCATTTTGGGAGAAAAATCTATACCCGTTTTATTTCGACCATTCATTCGTGCAAGCATGTCTCCTGTTGCACATCCGATTTCTAAAACAGCATCATCTTCATGGATAAAATAATTGAAATACCTGACTATATCATTCCAAAAATAGGCATACCTCTTCCGATAATTCACCAAAGTTGGCGCCAACTCTTCGAAATGTTTAAAGAAACTATTTCGTCTCTTACTCTTTATTTTATTCTCAGTATCTATCACCAAATATGGTTTCTAACTTTTTGCTAACATCAAAATTATAAGGTAATTATGGTAGAATTACTTAATCCAATTTATACAAATAAGCCGGCCAATTTTTGCCCGTCTGATGCACCAGTTTCAATTTGCCTGGGTATGCATCATTTATAAATCCCAAATACCTCCTTACAGTATTTATTATTCTGCTGTTTTGGTCTTTAGCATTTATTCGAATATTTGCCATTATCACATGAGTGACACCTGCGTCTTTCAATTTTTCATAGAGCACCTTTGGGTCATTGGAAGTCACCTTCCATATGCCATAAAAATCCTTCCCACCACTATAGATAAAAGCCATCCCCGGTTTCCTGCAAGCTACATATGTTTCGTTCGGTAAATTGCTTTTTGTCCACTTGGTCATTTTAAGGTAATTTACCCAGTCCTCCGAAAAACCATAATAGATATCCCCATCCATGTATTTTGAAATCACCTTAGTTTGTTCCGGAATTTTCGAAAAAGTCTTAATCAAATTAGCAAATAATAATATCGATGCGATTGCGATAAATACCGACTGGTATTTATTAGTCTTTATCGCAAAAACATGGTACAGCGTATTTAATAAAAAAATCAACAATAGAGGTGTAAAAGCTATAATTAGTCTTTCCTGATTCCAATAGGTTTGAAGTGCCAAAAAAGTTGCGCCATATGATACCCCTATAAAAACACCAATAAAAAGCCAAAATTTTGATCTTTTAAAAAAGGTGATTAACCCCACAATAAAAAGCCCATAGATCAGCAATGTCGCAAATGTGTTGCCTCTATAATTATCTTTTTTTGAAACTCCAAAAATATTTATAAAATGATACCCCAGGTACGATTTACTATTTTGCACCATGCGTAGCCAAAAACCATAAGCATCTTCGTTGCCCATATCTGGTTTATATGGATTTTTTAGCAATAATGTACTCCCCTGGTTAGATATCTGGGTTTCTTTGACCTCCCATGCTGTTGACTTCACTATGTTAAAAGAAAGCATAAAGATGGCCGCAGCACCAACAACAAACAGTGCACCTTTCCAGTTTTTGGTAATTAAAAAATAAATGGCCACAGCCATCACAGCTACTATGCCTATATTTTTTGTAATGGTTAATAAGAATAATAAAAATCCACTCAACAATAATTTTTTAAAATCTCTTTTGAGATCGAGTCCCTCTTTCGGGTTTCTTAAAAATGACTTTTCAAAATGAAAAATAAATATACTCTGGATACATAAATAAAATGCCTCATTGTATGTAGCACTACCAAAATATATTATCGCCGAACTGGAACTTATCAAAAGCATCGCTGTAAAAAGCGCAAATGGAGACAGATAGTTTTTGAAAACCCTAAAAGTGAACCATTGGTGAATGAGCAAACAAAGCAATGAAAAGAATTTTAGGACAATCAAATTAACACCTACTACAGCAATGATCCCTCCAATCGTTATCGGGTAAAGTGGTCCTTGAAATGATGGAAATGAACCTTTGGTGATAAAATTGAAAGCACGGTTGATATAAATAGAATCATCGCCACCGATAGATACTTTCGGCTCAAAAAGCAACAAGCTGAATATAGATGTAGATAAAATGCTCATCCAAAAAATCAATTGCTGTTTGCCATCAAAATATCGATCGAGCTTTTGAAGTAAGTTCAATGGAGCCACATTTGTCTTATTTGTAGTCATTAGTCATTATTTATCCAATCGTCATTAGCAAAAAAATAATGGCAAATATAAAATAATGCATGGGCAAATCACGATAAGTTAGTAGCATTTTGTGATAGAAAATATCATTGTGAGACTTTCCTTTACAACTATTATTAAATAAAAAATGTCATTAGAATATATCTCATTTACCTTCATGTCACTTTCATTACTAAATCTATGGGAATAAGTTATATTTTTATGATTTGTAACAGCATTTAATGTCAATATCCAGATCACATATTTTTTTAATTCTACTCATCTTTAGTTTCATTTCCGTAAAGGTTTTTGGGAATGGGCCAGGAACAAGATTTATAGAAAATAAAGGCCAATGGCACAATGAGGTATTATATAAAGCTGCGATCCTGGGCGGAGATTTGTATATATTAAAAAACAAACTGAAATATGTCTTTTATCAAACAGGGCGTAAAAACCATGAAGGTGAGTTTGATGATGGATATTTAAGAAAAAGTGTCGTTTCGAAAAATGAAAAATTAATTCACTCAGTCGAAGTATCTTTCCAGGGAGCAAATATCACGTCTGAAATTAAAGGCTCAAAACCTAATACTGAGTCATTAAATTACTTCTGCGGTACAGATGAGCATCACTGGACAAAAGGGGTAAATTCCTACGCTGATGTGATTATTGAAGATCTTTACAAAGGCATTGATT
>CAZDRA010000011.1:0-73096 GCA_964507705.1 uncultured Roseivirgaceae bacterium
GTGATTGTAACAACATGATTACGTCTCCAATAAGTTCAAACTTAGATTTAAGTTTACTTAATGCATCGAGGTGCTCATTACCTATATAGAGATCGGTATCGATGGAAGCCCCTTTAAATATTGGTTTTTCACCCCCTGATGATTTTCTAAATTCCTTTATTACCTTTGCTGGTAAGTTTCCACTTTCTTTTGAAAAAATTATCCCTGTAAAACCCTTCAAAACATTTTCATCAAAAGATGAATAATCTGTTTTTAATGTTTCAAGTGACTTTTTAATCAACGTATTTTTATAAACATTATATTCAACACCTTTATCATAACAAATCCTTCTAAAGCTATTAATTTCAGCAACAGTAAGACCTGAAGCGTCAGCAAAGTAAAAATTGCTATTCTCTGTGAATTTTTCAGCCAAATAGCTGATAACTTGTGTTTTTTCTTGCTTTGTCATTTTATTATACTCCAATAAAACTGTTTTCATCAATAGTGATGCCGGGACTCATGGTGCTAGATAAGTTAATACTTTTAAAATAAGTTCCTTTTGCTGAGGCGGGCTTTAACTTTAATACTGTATTTAGCATTTCAGTTGCATTTTCTATTATTTTTTCTTTCGAAAATGATGCTTTGCCAATTGACGCATGAATAATTCCAAACTTATCTACTTTAAAATCAATTTTACCCTTTTTCACTTCGAGTACTGCATTTCCAACATCCATAGTAACTGTTCCGGATTTTGGATTTGGCATCAATCCTCTTGGCCCTAATACTCTACCTAGTTTGCCTACTTTAGCCATCACGGAAGGCATAGTAATTATTACGTCAATATCTGTCCAGCCACCTTCAATTTTTTTTACGAATTCATCTAATCCTACAAAATCCGCTCCAGCATCTTTAGCTTCTTGCTCCTTTTCCGGAGTACACAATACGAGCACTCTAAGATCCTTTCCTGTGCCATGAGGTAAAACAACAACACCACGAACCATTTGATCTGCTTTTCTTGGGTCAACACCTAATCTAATGTCTAAATCAACTGAAGAATCAAATTTCGTACTGGTAATATTTTTAATAACCTCTGCGGCCTCCGACAATGGATATACTTTTTGCAAGTCATACTTCTCTAGTATATCTTTTCTTTTTTTACTTATTCTAGTCATTCCAAAATAACTTTAATTTGATGATGGTGCTGTTCCCTTAACTCTTAGTCCCATACTTCTTGCTGTTCCGGCAACCATCCTCATTGCAGATTCAATTTTAAATGCATTAAGGTCTTGCATTTTAAGCTCAGCAATTTCTCTAACTTGATCCCAGGTTACAGATCCAACTTTTAACCTGTTTGATTCAGCTGATCCTTTTTTTAACTTTGAATGCTCAAGCAACAAAACAGCTGCCGGAGGAGTTTTAATTACGAAGTTAAACGACTTATCTTTAAAAATTGTAATTACAACCGGTAATAATTGACCTTGTTTTTCTTGAGTCCTTGCATTAAATTGTTTACAAAATTCCATGATGTTCAGTCCTTTACTACCAAGGGCTGGTCCAACTGGAGGTGACGGATTTGCTGCTCCTCCTCGTATTTGTAATTTTAAATATCCTTCTATTTCTTTAGCCATAATGCTAATCTTGTTTTTCTACTTGCATGTAATTCAATTCGACTGGTGTATTTCTTCCAAAGATTTTCACCATAACATTCAATTTCTTTTTTTCATCGAAAACTTCTTCAACGGTACCTGTAAATCCGCTAAAAGGTCCATCCATAACTTTAACAGATTCGCCAACGATGAACGTTGAATCAAATTTTTCTTCCATTTCTTCAGATTCATCGACTTTCCCCAAAATTCGGTTTATTTCCGACTGTCGAAGAGGGACAGGTTCTTTCGATGTTCCTGCACTATTATTTCCTAAAAATCCTATAACTCCTGGAATGCTATTAATCACATGCATAGCTTCGCCATATGACAAATCAGCAGAAATTAATACGTAACCCGGAAAAAAATTTCTTTCTCTTATCCGCTTTTTCCCATTTCGCATTTCGTAAACCTTCTCAGAAGGAATGAGTACTTGGGGAATAAATTCCTGAATGTTTTGATGAGCAATTTCATTTTCAAGATAAGTTTTTATTTTCTTTTCCTGCCCACTAATAACTCGTATAACATACCATTTCAGATCACCCATTTGGATATTCATCATTTTTAAAACTCAGTATAAAACCAACTCATAATATTGTCAAAAACAAAATCGATGGCTCCTATTATTACTGCAAAAATCAATGACGCTACAAGCACTAAAACTGAACTGCTCTGCAGCTCGGCGAATTTTGGCCAAGTAACTTTATTTCTTAGCTCGTCAATAGACTCTACAATGAATTTTTTTAGCTTAAGCAATGTCTTAATATTTAGTAGCACGGGTGGAGAGACTCGAACTCCCAGCCAATGGTTTTGGAGACCACTACTCTACCAATTGAGCTACACCCGTATAAAACGGCCCGCAAAGTTATTTAAAAATTATTTTAGAAACAAATGCGCTTCTTAAATAAATAAGAAACGCATTATATTAATAAATATATTTTTGTTAATCTAATATTTCTGTAACCTGACCTGCACCAACAGTTCGACCACCTTCTCTGATAGCAAACCTTAGGCCAATCTCCATGGCAACAGTGCTTAAAAGAGTTACATCAATTGTCACATTGTCCCCAGGCATTATCATCTCAACGCCATCTGGTAGCATAATCTCACCAGTAACATCAGTTGTTCTCAAATAAAATTGAGGTCTGTACTTATTGAAGAATGGAGTATGTCTTCCTCCTTCTTCTTTTGAAAGAACATATACTTCAGCTTTGAAGTGCGCGTGAGGGGTTACTGAACCTGGTTTGCAAATTACCATGCCTCTTCTGATTTGCTCTTTATCTATACCTCTAAGAAGTAGACCTGTATTATCACCGGCTTCACCTCTATCAAGTATCTTTCTGAACATCTCAACTCCCGTCACAGTTGATTTTAAGTCTTCAGCTCCCATTCCAAGAATATCGACAGCGTCTCCAGAGTTGATTACACCTCTTTCAATTCTACCAGTAGCAACGGTTCCTCTACCTGTGATTGAGAATACATCCTCAACAGGCATTAAGAAATCTTTATCAACAGCTCGCTCAGGAATCGGAATATACTTATCAACAGCGTCCATCAAGTCCATGATTTTATCAACCCAAGCAGCATCTCCGTTTAATCCACCAAGAGCAGATCCCTGAATAACAGGTATATCATCACCAGGGTAATCATAGAAACTGAGTAGTTCTCTAATTTCCATTTCAACAAGTTCCAATAATTCCTCATCATCTACAAGGTCAACTTTGTTCATGAATACAACCAAAGCTGGAACACCAACTTGTCGAGCGAGCAAAATATGCTCTCTTGTTTGAGGCATTGGCCCATCTGTTGCAGCCACAACTATTATCGCACCATCCATCTGGGCAGCACCGGTAACCATGTTTTTCACATAATCAGCGTGACCTGGACAATCAACATGCGCATAGTGCCTACTTGCAGTTGAATACTCAACATGTGAGGTATTAATTGTAATTCCTCTTTCTTTTTCTTCAGGAGCATTATCGATAGAATCGAATTCTCGTACTTCTGATAAACCTTTTTCTGCTAAAACTTTAGTGATAGCAGCTGTCAATGTGGTTTTACCGTGGTCAACGTGACCTATTGTACCGATATTAACATGCGGTTTCGAACGGTCAAAGGTTTCTTTAGCCATTTTTGATAAATCTCGGTTTAGTTAAAAATTTTATTTATTTATACTATTTATTAAAATCAATTCGAGCCAACGACGGGATTTGAACCCGTGACCTCTTCCTTACCAAGGAAGCACTCTACCCCTGAGCTACGTCGGCCTTGGTAAATGATGGCATTTTGCTTTCATTTTTAGAGCGGGAGACGAGGTTCGAACCCGCGACCTACAGCTTGGAAGGCTGTCGCTCTACCAGCTGAGCTACTCCCGCAAATTTAACAATAATAAACTCTACATTCTATATGAAAAGAGTTCATTAAAATTACCATAAATGTTCAACGTGGGGAGAGGAGGATTCGAACCTCCGAAGTCGAAAGACAACAGATTTACAGTCTGCCCCAGTTGGCCGCTTTGGTATCTCCCCAAAAATCAAAATATAAAAGAACTTCCCTGCAATAAGGAATCAATTTATCCTCTTGTTTTTTTAAGGGAATGCAAAATTATACCCTTTTTTCTATTATTCAAATAATTACGACAAATTGTATCTTTTTTTTTCATGACATTTATATTTCCTCAATATTTCTCCAAAAAAAACTATTTATCCTTTTCTTCCAAATTGATACCATCCAATATTTTCTGGACTCCCTGATGGTCAGATAATAATTCTAATGATTGATAAGCAGAAATCCTGTTATTTAAGTGATAGCTATGTTTTGCTATTTTTTCAAGCTCTATTATCCCTTTTGCAATTTGTTCGTTCGGTGCATTAAATAAGTACATTCCAAAAAATTTAATAAAATACCACAACTCGCCGCCTTTATATATATGCAATTTTTCAACAAACCATTTATATTCATCAGCCTTTTGTTGCATTATAAAATAATCAGCTAAAGAAGATGAAATATTAAAATTGCTTTCGCCTCTAAAATATTCTATAACAGAGTCGATTTCATTTGACCCCGTTTGTAAAAACTCATATAAAGATATCCCCGATACTGAGTATGAAGAGTCTGTCAAATTTGTTCGATAAACATCAATATATTTTAAGTTTTCTTTTTCTCCCAAGACACTGATTGCTGCAGACTTTACAAATGGATTGGGATCCTTCATTGCCAAATTTACAATCTGGACCTCAGCGTCAGAAAATAATCCACTCGAATCAAGTTCATAAGCAACCAATGCCTTTTCTCGTATTACCCAAAACGGATCTATCAATGCTTGACTTATTGCTACTCTGGAAATGGAGTCTTCTGATTGCTCAATAAAATACTCCAATGCAATGATTCTAGCTCTTACATTATTATTATAATTGTCAAACTGAAATTTGTACTGTTTTGAGTTTTTCTTATGTGTGATTTCTCCGACTAAGACGAAGTCGCTATCAAATAAAATTAGTTCGGGATTTTTTATATCTCCAAACTTTAGTTCTTGATAAGGCTCGTTTATTTCAATTGTATAATTTTTGTTTATCCCATTTTCCCATATATCAATTTTAAGTGGCAATTTATAAACTGGATATTTCTCAATATTTTGGTCTTGCCATACTTTTAAGGTTAATTCCTTTTGTACCTCGTTATAATATTCTTCAACTCTCAATATTGGATGGCCTGCTGATAAAAACCACTGGTTAAAAAACCAATTGAGATCCTCACCAGAAATATGCTCAAAAACCAGGCGGAGTTCATGAATTTCTGCCTTCCCAAATTCATATGATTTAAGGTAAAACTCCAGCGATTGAAAAAATGCATCATCTCCCAGATAGCTTCTCAGTAAATGAAGTATTAATCCTCCCTTTGCATATGAATGATTGTCAAACATTTCATCATCCTTATCGTATTGAAATCTGATTAAATTTTTCTTTTCGGTTTCTGCCTCGGTGAGGTAATTCTCCAATTCTTCATACAAAAGAAAAGCAGATTCATTTTGACCATATTTGTGATCTTTCCACAAATACTCTCCATATGTGGCAAACGATTCGTTGAGTGAAATATTTGCCCACGACTCACAAGTCACAAGATTTCCAAACCATTGATGAAACAATTCATGTGCAATGATATCATCCCAATTATAATCTAGTAGCTCACGACTATTTACATTCAGATCTTCCATGAAAACTGATGCCGAAGTATTTTCCATTGCTCCGGAAACAAAATCTCTGACAACAACCTGACTATACTTATCCCATGGATATGGATAATTTAATACCTCAGAAAAAAAAGTTATCATTTCAGGCGTATTGCCAAAAATATCTTTGGCATATTTAACATATTTACTTTCCATGTAATAGTCTACCTTCATGTCATTCCAATTATCCTCTGCTACATAAAAATTTCCGACAGCCATCATAAATAAATATGGGGCGTGTGGCTTATCCATTTTCCAATAATCAGTCCGTGTGCTATCAAGGTTTGATTTAGAATAAACAAGTATGCCATTTGAAAGCGTTTTAAATCTGGAGTCAACAGTAATGTAGATCTCTTGAGTGGATTTTTGATTTGGCGCATCAAGGGTTGGGAACCACCTTGAATTTGACTCTGTTTCTCCATGCGTCCATATCTGCATGGGCTTATCCTTTTCCAGGCCCTGTGGGTTTATAAAGTACAGTCCTTTTTTGTCATTAACTATATCATAAGAATACTCCCCTTCATTGGGTTTTGAAGTATAACTTATATCAAGTATGATTTTTTGCCCTCTTTGATAATCTTTTTGCAGATCAATATTTAATTTGTCTCCATCATATTTATAATTAAGCTCTATGGATTCGTCGCCAGTCAATTGCAATACCTCATGGATTTCAAATCCCTTTGCATCCAGTATAATATTTGATTGATTGAAAAAAAATGGCTCTACAATTAACGTTGCCTTTCCAAACATATGTTGTTTCTCCCAATCAAAACTGACCTCAAGTCTGGTGTGTAATAATTTGAAATAACGAGTTTTCTCGCCTTTGTAAATATCAACTTCAAAAATGTTCTCTTTTTTATTTTCTTCAGTTATTACTGTATCATTTGTAACCAATAAGATTTCATTCTCTTTTTCAATTGCGATCTGATTTTGAGAAGTTTTACATGCAGCCATTAAAATGCACGTAAGTAAAAACAAATTCCGTATAAAAATAATTTTCATATTAGTAAGCCAATTTTTTTTCTCTAATTTATAAAATTGATTGTGTTAGCACTTTGTCCTTTAATGCCAACCTTCTTCATATTAATAGACAAGATGTTGAAAATAAATTTAATATCAAGGCAGAATGCTTCTTGAATTTCTTCAAAGACAATTAATCAAATATTTTATCTTTAAGGATTATAATGCCTACGCAAGAACTATTCCTAATAGGCAAACTATAGATTGCACAAAATTATATGGCTATTGAACATCATTATTCCATTAATATTGTAGAATACAAAATGCCATCCAACCTTAGCAATTAAATATTTGAGAATATTAGGTGAATAATTCTATGTAATCTTTTTTTCAATATTATATTTACCAAATTAAATTTTTTGATGATATGAAGTATAAACGCGTACTATTAAAACTTAGTGGAGAAGCTTTGATGGGAAGCCAAAAATTTGGAATAGATCCTCAACGACTTGAACAGTTTACTGACGAGATAAAAAGCGTTAAAAAAAGTGGTGTGCAATTGGCTATTGTCATTGGAGGCGGAAATATATTTCGAGGAATTCAGGCCGAACGATCAGGTATGGACCGCGTGCAGGGAGATTATATGGGAATGCTAGCTACAATAATTAATGCTATGGCCCTGCAAAGTGCTCTCGAAAGTGCGGGGACCTATACGCGATTGATGTCAGGAATTAAAATCGACCAGGTTTGCGAGCAATTTATAAGAAGAAGGGCAATTCGTCATTTAGAAAAAGGCAGACTTGTTATTTTTGGAGCAGGAACTGGCAATCCTTATTTTACTACAGATTCTGCTGCAAGCTTGAGAGCTATAGAAATCGAAGCGGATATAGTACTTAAAGGAACAAGGGTGGAAGGTATTTTCACAGAAGACCCGGAAAAAAATCCTGACGCAAAACTATTTTCTGAAATTACATATAATGATGTAATTCAAAAAGGGCTAAACGTGATGGACATGACAGCATTTACATTATGTCAAGAAAATCATTTGCCAATTATTGTTTTTGATATGAACAAGACCGGCAATCTTTTAAAGATTATAAATGGCGAAAAAATTGGGACTCTGGTTCACTAATAATTATAAACAAAAATGGAAGAGATTGAATTTTATCTAGAAGAAGCCAATGACCATATGGGGAAATCAGTTCACCATGTATCTCAGGCATTGGCAAAAATCAGAGCTGGTAGAGCTATGCCAAATATGTTGGACGGGCTAATGGTTGATTATTATGGCAACCCTACTCCTATTAGCCAGATTGCTTCTGTAAACACTCCAGATGCTAAAACGCTCTCCATAAAGCCCTGGGAAAAGAACATGGTTGCAGAAATAGAAAAGGCAATTATTAATAGTGACCTTGGATTGAATCCTCAGAATGATGGAGAAATTGTGAGGTTAAACATCCCACCTCTAACAGAGGAAAGAAGAATAAATTTAGTTAGGCAATCTAAAAATGAAGCTGAACAAGGTAGAGTAAGTGTTCGAAGTGTGAGAAAAGAAACAAACGAACATTTAAGAAAACTAATAAAAGAACATGTTTCTGAGGATGATGTGAAAAATGCAGAAAATAAAGTACAGAATTTCACCAATGACTACATTAAAAAAATTGATGCCATTCTCGCCAAAAAAGAAGAAGATATCATGACGGTTTAGAAACATCTACAACTAAATAAATAGTTTTTTGTTGTTAATGTATTCCGATGCCTTTTTAGGAACAAGATATTGTATCACTCTGTTTTCTTTTATTGATCTTCTAATATAAGTTGCAGATATATCCAACAATGGTGCTTCAACAAATATTACGTTTTGATGATTAATAAGATCATTTTGTCTCTCATCAGGTCGAGGGTAAACAATCAAGCCAAATTCTTCTATAATCCTTTTACTGTTTTTCCATTTTGGAAAAATAGCCAAGTTATCCCCTCCTATTATTAGATTGAAATTATGCTTTTGATATTTTTCTTTTAAATATGTCAATGTATCAATAGTATAGCTAGGCCTTGGCATGCTAAATTCAATATCACTGACTTTGAATCTATAATTATCTTCAATGGCAAGTCTCACCATTTCATATCGATCAAATTCATGAATTAGGTTTTTATTCTTTTTAAATGGGTTTTGGGGAGAAACGACAAACCAGACTTCATCTAGGCTGGCCAGCTCCAGAACGGACTGTGCAATGATCAAGTGTCCATTATGAATTGGATTAAATGAACCAAAATACAATCCTACTTTCATGGTCGCTTAGCTTTTCCTTCAAAAACAAAGTCATTTACCAATACTTCAGATTCCTTGAGTGTTGTTTCCAATTTGTCAGAAATTACTGTTTTGTCGAAGTCATTTTCAAAAGTCATTTCTAATTCCGATTTTGATAGTCTTCTCAAAATACTTTCCTCTGAATCAGTATTTCTGTGCCTAAGTCTTTTTTCGAGTACATCCAAATCTTTAACCATTACAAAAATGGCCAGTGCACGATCCTTGAAATAATTTTTTAACTTCAATCCTCCCTTAACATCCACATCGAAAATTACATGTTTCTCTTTTTCCCAGAGTCGCATAATTTCAGATTTCAATGTCCCATAATAATTACCATCATATACCTCTTCCCATTCTATAAATTCATTGTTTTTTATTTTATTTTTGAATTCTTCCTGAGAAATGAAATAGTAATCTTTTCCATTAATTTCCCGGTCAGTTCTTTTTGGCCGGGTTGTTGCTGAAATTGAAAACTCAAGGAAATCACAATTATTCAGCAAATGCCTCACTATTGTAGTTTTTCCTGAACCTGAAGGCGCAGAAAATATTATTGCTTTTCCTCTGTTCATACTTCAGGTAATTTTATTTATTCTCTCATTAATTTTATCATAAATATCCAGTGGAACTCTTTTGCGGTTTAGTTTTGTCTGGATAAGATTTTTTATAGCCAATTCCTGCTCACAGTATTGTCGGCATTTGCAATCATCACATTGAGAAATAATACTATCGTACATGAATTGCTCATCTTTATTGGCCTGACCGTCAACAATTTTCTGAAGCAAGTCTTTTCTGTCATCGTATTTATCGCATCCGGGATTTCCGTAGTTACTGTCGATGCAACATCTCAATTGATCTTGCTTTTTTTTCTTCATAATTTATCTATTAAAATCCCAGCGACTTTGCGTATACCTTTAAGCTTTCTCTCAACAATTTTCTTGCTCTATGAAGGCGCGACCTTACAGTGCCAATCGGTATGCTCAATATCTTTGACATTTCCTCATAGGTAAAGCCTTCAAGATCGCACAAAATTATTACAATTCTAAAATCTACTTCAAGGGCACTTAATGCACTGGACACCTCATCGCCAATCATATCCACGAGTACTTCAACCCTTAAATCACTAGTCGCTAATCCGTAATCACCCGAATTATAAAAAGTTTCAACATCTTGATAATTTATCTTTACTGGTTCTTTATTTTTCTTTCGAAACTCATTGATAAAGCAATTTTTCAATATTCTAAAAAGCCAGGCTTTTGCATTTGTACCTTCTTGAAAAGATGAAATATATTTGAAGGCTTTAAAGTAAGTATCTTGAATTAAGTCTTTTGCATAATCCTCATCATGTGTAATTTGGCAAGCAAAATTATACATAGCATCCATGTGAGGAAGAAAATCATTTTCAAATATGAAATGTTTTTTTTTCTCAGTATAAGAAGTCTTTTTGCCTTCCATATTAATAAAAAAATGAAATTCTAAATTACCATTTTTAGCCAAAATAACCCAGATAGCTAGTTAAGTACTTTCTTGATTTATAGAATGACAAGTCATCGCAGGTTTTTAGCCAACTTTCATTGGAAATTATAAAGGTTGCATATTTCGGATTTTCCAATGAGATTGTAAAGAAAATCTTTAAAATTGACTATCCCTGCACCAAGAGCAACAGGGTGTTATGCCAATTTTATTTCGACCTGAAGGTCGAAACCAGGTTTTCCCAATCCAAATTTACCATTCATCCCTGCGACAAGACCGCAGGGAGTTCTGGATATCAATTAAATCAATTAAAAAAATATTTGATTATTATGTCTCAAAGTTTATTTAGTATTCACTAACAAATCGTGAATCTTAAGTACTTGGGGAATTAGCAATTGAGAATTATCATTTGTGACGATAAATTGAGATTTAGATACTTTCTCTTCATCATTTGATTGAACAGAAATTATATTTTCGATATCTCTTTTTGTTCGATGTTTGTCTCTGATCAATACACGAGATATGCGTTGATCAATTGGAGCTACAACTGTTATGATATAATTTAATTTTTTATAAGCGGCTGATTCGAAAAGAAGTGCCGCTTCCTTTAATATATACTGGACATTTGTTTGGGCTTTTGTCCACTTCTCGAAATCTAAAGCGATAGTCGGATGAACAATTTCATTAATTACATTACGTTTCTCTGGGTCTACAAATATCTTTTTAGCAAGATGAATTCTATTTAGTTCACCATCAGATAAGTAAGCGTCTTTACCAAAATTATCTTTAATCGCCTGTACAATATCAGGGTCTTGCACCATCATTTTTTTTGCCCAAGCATCCGCATTGTAAACAGGTATTCCTAATATATTGAATATCTTACTTACAATTGATTTCCCGGCTCCTATCCCACCAGTTATTCCAACTTTCAATAGATTATTCTGCATAAATCACTTTTACCCTATTTTCATGATAGGTAATATCCATTAAATAATTTGGAAGGTCCATCGCTTCAATAGTAATTGTGGAGTCAGAAGCATTTATGTTATTCAAATCTGCAATGATTAAGAAATCATCAAGTTTTGAATTATTTCTAAAACTTTTCCTGATTTTGTAAGAAACTTCAACAGTATTATTCTGAATATAAATAGTTGAATCGTAAGGGAAATTAACAAGCTCTACATTCAATTTGGATTTTTGTTCAATAAATTGCTCAACATCAAATTTGATATGGATTACCTCAGGCTTTTTTTCAATTAAGGATGAAGAAAAAAGATCAAGGCTCAACTCTTCATCATAATTACCATTGATATCTTTATCAGATAATGATACCATAAAAACTTCTGAAAGCTGATCAATAAATGAAAGCGGGCCATGAAACACAACTGAATCAGGTTCTAAAAATACATCTGATATAATGTAATAGTCTTTTTTTAATTTAATCCCCAGAGAATCTAATTTAATGCTGAGTTTTCTATCCTTGTATGGCTCAATTTTAAAAAATATCGTATCGGTGGCAATATAATTTATATTGATATCATTGAGTTGACTAGAAAATATGGGCAATAAATTTACTGCCGTTAAAAAATGAGTCTGTACTGGATTTTCCGGTTTGATAAATACAGGCTCTACATTGACAGAAATAGTTCGTTTTAATAATTGCCAACCTCCACCAGTAACATTGATAGGTATTTCATCCGGCGGGTCTATTAGTGCTATCAAGCTATCCTTATTATACTGCAACGAAACAGGATAGCTAATTCGGGTAGTATATACCTTATTTAAGGCATTAAAAAACCAAAATGTTGCAGCTGTCGAGACACAAAGAAAAATCACTTTCCAGTTTGCGCCTCTTAATGGAGATAAGAATTCGGCAACAACAAGAAATATTTTTTCGACATTTATCAACTAATTTATTTTTTCTTCTCTCCGTATTTTTTACTTGATTCTAGAGAAATAGAAGATTTTTCTATTTTTATTTTAGTCCCTCTATCTACCTCTAGCAATATTGTATCATCATCAATGGCGGCGATTTTCCCATGTATCCCTCCCATAGTTACTGCCATATCACCTTTTTTTATTTCATCTAAATATTTCCTCTGATCCTTTTGTTTTTTTTGCTGTGGTCGAATCATGAAAAAATAAAAGATGATAATAATTCCACCTATAAGTACCAAATTTCCTGTCATCGCAGATCCTCCGCCTGCTTGTAATAATATTCCTATCATAAAATTATATTAATTAGCTGTTCGTATCCTCCGCAGGTATCACATTGCCGATAATTTTTATTTTAGTCACCTCCGGCTTTGTGTTTGCACTAATACTTACATATTTTGTTTGAAGATTTTTCTTGTTTTTACTATCAAATTTCACTTTTATCACACCAGTTTCTCCTACAGCTATAGGCTGTTCTGGCCATTCTGGTACTGTACATCCACAAGTTGCAGTAGCTTTGCTTATGATTAAAGGTGTCTTACCTGTATTAGTAAAATTAAACGTATGTTCTACAACATCGCCTTCATTAATAGTTCCAAAGTCGTATTCTGCAGTTTTAAAAGTCATAACAGGAGCGTCTGCATCACTTACCAAGTTAGCAGTAGTCGCGTTAGAACCTGTGCTGTTTGAAGAAACTTCACTTGTTTTCCCTTCCAGAGCAGCAACCCGCTTTTCTAAGCTTTTTATATTGTTTTCAAGTTTCTTATTCGAGCAGGCAGATATTCCAGCTGCTAAAAAAACAATAACTAATAATTTAAAATAGTTCCTTTTCATATACTTTTAATTAACTCAAATGAGGTTGTATTAAATTAATATTAGCCTTTACAAAGATCTTGCAAAGGCCGGCTCATTCAAAAATTATAATTTAATTACTTCCACTTTTTATCTGACCAATCAACTCATCAACATCTTCCAAAAGTCTTTCAGCCTTTTCTTTTGCATCACTAATTACCTTATTGCCTTTTTCCTTTGCAATACTTGATGTTCCTTCTTCGCCTTCTATCAAACTATTAATAAGTTCTTCTAGTTCACTTTTGTATTTATCGACCATAAAGGAGAGTTTATCTCTTGTAGTAGAGCCTTTTTCGGGCGCATATAGGATGCCTATAATTGCTCCTGCTGCGGCGCCAAACAGAAACGCTAATGTAGAATTTGATTTTTTACTCATCACAATTATTTTTTATTTATTATCTAACAATCCCCTACCACTTTTCCTGATTACTCCACTATCAACTAATTCGACAGTAAGAGCATCTAAAATTCCATTTACAAACTTTTTACTCTTTGGTGTACTAAAAGTTTTTGAAATCTCTATAAACTCATTGATTGTAACTTTAGTTGGTATGCTGGGAAAATATACCAATTCTGCCAAAGCTATTTTCAACAACACCCTGTCAGTCATAGCAATTCTTGTAATATCCCAGTTTTTTAATTTTCCCTTCAATAAACTTTCTAAATATTCACCTTTCTGCGTACTTAATTTAAAAAGCTCCTTTACAAATTCTGCATCCTCTTCCCAATTGTATGAATTGTCTGCAATACTCAAGTCATCCGATTCATCTTTTACAGATTTCAGGGTTTTTAAAACCAAGCTTCTTACAATTGGTTTGTTTTCCGACCAATCCAAATCAATTTCTTCAAATAAACTGGTTATAGCATCATTTTTAAAAAAGATTTCTCGACAAATATAATCGAGAATTATCCAATCTTCCTCATAATTTATGCTTTCTTTTTTTAGATAATCCCGATAGGTCTTATCCTTATTTAGTACTTTTTTGTACCAATCACCCAATAACTCTTCATTGTTAGTCCAATTTATGCTAAAGCTACTTTTAAGCTTATTATAGGGTTCATCGTTTTTTACTTTGACGAGCACCTTATTGTTAGCTAAGTTTGTTTTAGGATAGGCTTTTTCACCAAGCATATCAGCTCTTGATATATTTTCATCTGAAAACTTCTGGTTTAGAAATGCCACTTCCTCCAATAAAGAAATAATTAACAAATGGTTTTTTGTGACCTTACCTGATTCCTCCATAAGATCTTTGGAAAATCTTGCTCGATCAATATTATTTAGTTTTTCGACATGTTTCAACGCTTCATTTACATCCTTTTCAACCTCTGCGTCAACTTCTTTGCTGTCATCTTCTTCACTAAAATGAAGATCAAAACATTCAATTGCCAATGCTTTTTTTCTATTTAGCTCCTCCTCATCAAATAAGTCCATTGAGTTTAAATCAATAGAAAAATTTTCATCAATCAAGTCTAATCCCAAAAGATAATTTGCCCCTTTGCACGTTTCGTAAGCATAAAGATTTTTAAATGCTTTTATTCTAAGCGACCTTCGATTTATCATTATTAATTATTTCAAAGAACTGTCCTATGATAGCTACTATTTATTGTGAAAATTATAGATAAATTCAACTATATCTCTATTAACTTTCCTCTATTTCCAATAACAAAATGACCGGTGTTCTCTTTCAACCTTCATTTCGTTTTTATTTCTATTCTACAGAAATCATTTACATCAACCATTGATGATATTATTTCATCTGATTGACTAATTTCGCATAAATTATCATACGAATTGAAACATTGCAAAAGTACTACTTTTTGCAATTATTTCAATCTGATCTGAACACATATAGTGTAAAAAAATGAATCTCGAGTGAAAGAATTAAGTTATTTAAATAAATACTTCTTAAAGTATAAAGCCTACCTTCTGTATGGAGTGCTTTTTGTAATTCTTTCTACAATATTTCAGATATTACCTGCTCAACTTGTGAGATATGCGCTAGATCTTGTAGCGGACAATCTGAGCATTTATAAATCATTTGAAGATCTTGAACTTCAAGATGTCTTTGTTGCCATCATCAATAAAAGTATAGTTTTCTATGGAGTTATGATACTTCTGATTGCCCTGCTGAGAGGTTTATTTCTATTCCTGGTGAGGCAAACTATTATCATCATGTCACGCCATATTGAATATGATCTTAAAAACGAAGTGTATAGTCACTATCAATCTTTACCATTAAGTTTTTATAGAAAAAACAATACAGGCGATCTCATTTCGAGGATCTCCGAAGATGTAAGCAAAGTGAGAATGTATATTGGCCCTGCAATCATGTATGGATTGAATATGGTTATTCTTTCTATGATTCTTTTGCCAATTATGTTTTCCATTAGTGTCAAACTCACTTTGTTTGCACTCATTCCTCTTCCCATTCTATCAATAAGCATCTATTTTGTAAATAATATTATAAATAAAAGATCTGAGGAAATACAGGAGACCCTATCGGATCTTTCCACATTTGTACAAGAGGCTTTTAGCGGAATTCGCGTTTTAAAATCATTCGGAAGGGAAGCAGATTCGTTAAGCAAATTTTCTAAAGAAAGTGATCATTATAAAATAAAATCTTTACAACTTACTCAGGTCAATGCGATGTTTTTTCCATTGATCATGTCGCTAATTGGACTGAGTACTGTGCTCACAATTTTTGTCGGAGGAACGGAAGTAATCAAGGGTAATTTGTCAATTGGCAATATCGCAGAATTTATTCTATATGTGAACTTACTCACTTGGCCTGTCACTGCCCTCGGATGGGTGACAAGCATAATTCAGCGGGCTGCTGCATCGCAAAAACGAATCAACGAATTTTTAAAAACCAAAAACGATATTTTTTCAGACGAGAATATTGAAAAAGAAATTGTTGGAAAAGTAGAGTTCAAAAATGTAGGTTTCACTTATCGAGATTCAGGAATTGAGGCATTGAAGGAGATATCATTTACCGTTAATCCCGGCGAAACAATTGCAATTATTGGCACAACGGGAAGTGGGAAAAGCACAATTGCAAATTTGATCGGGCGGATGTATGATCCTACTACCGGCAATATTTTTATAGACGGAATAGATCTGAAGCATTTGAACCCTGCAAAATATAGAGATCAAATCGGATGCGTACCCCAGGATGTATTCTTATTTTCTGATACGATTTCTAATAATGTGGCTTTTGGCAGTGATAAACTAAACGATAAGAAAACCATCGAGGCTTTGAAGCTAGCAGACCTTTACGATAATGTTATGGAGTTTCCCAAACAATTGGAAACGGTGCTTGGTGAGCGAGGTATCACATTATCCGGAGGGCAAAAACAGCGTCTGTCGATAGCCAGAGCCCTTGCAAAGGAACCTCGATTGCTAATTCTGGATGATTGCCTATCGGCAGTAGATACTAAAACTGAAAATAACATTTTGAATAGCCTCAAAAAAATCATGATCGACAAAACCAATATTGTGATTTCGCACAGGGTTTCATCGGCAAATCTGGCTGATAAAATAATTGTTTTAGACGATGGCCGAATTATCGAAAGTGGCACTTACGAGCAACTCATGGGATTTAACGGTACTTTCAGGCAACTTTATGAAAAGCAGTTGGTAAGCAAAGAAACTGAGTAGATACTATTTTTAATGAGATGACTATTTCAAAAATTGCCTTCGCTAAATTTTTTGCGTTTGTCAAATTATAATACACGCAATCCATTCCCCCGAAAATATTTTTTTATTTAAATACGATATTGACGTAATTTCCGCCCAACTTAATTAACAGAAAACCTAAGCCATGAAAAACATTGGAATTATTATGATGATTTTTGCAATGGGAGGAATATTGCGTTGCACCTCTAGCAAAAAATCTTTTAAATCAGGCAATTATTATGCTTCAGTAATGCAATCGGTAAGCAAGCTGAGAAAGAGCCCCAACAATAAAAAATCCAGAGAAATATTGAGCCAGGCCTATCCTATGGCTGTTGACTTTTATCAAAATCAAATTGTGCGGATGAAAGATAGCCAGGACCGTTTCAAAAACGGAAATATTTATGATGCCTATGCCATGCTCAACAATATGTATGATGCCATCAAGAGAAGTCCGGCTGCTTTGCAGGTAATCCCAAATCCAGAAGATAACTACAGCCAGTTCAAATATTATGCAAAAGAAGCTGCGGGCGAAAGATATGTTGCAGGTGAGGAAGCTTTAAATATGAATTCCCGCCCATACGCCATTGAGGCATATACTCATTTCGTAAAGTGCAATTTGTACCAGCCGGGCTATTTGGATGTCAGAGATAAAATTGAAGAAGCAAAATATTATGCCACATTAAAAGTTCTTGTGGAGCAAGTCCCTGTGCCAACCATGCAGGCTGGACTAAGTGCACAATTTTTCCAGGATCAGATTGAGCAATTTCTATTCAATTATCAAGACAATGAATTTATAAGATTTTATTCTACTCGTGATCAAAGCCTTGAAAACCCAGACCAAATCCTTGTTTTACAATTCGATGACTTTGTTGTTGGGCAGGTCAATAACCAGGAACGAATCATTGAATTAACAAAGGACAGTGTGGTTGTTGGCACTATATCAAAATCTTCGGTCCAATCAGGTGACAGCAACTCAAATGAAAAAGTAAACGTTTATGGAACGGTAAAAGCTACATTTAGAGAAAACTCCAGGCAAGTTATTTCCAGGGGTTTATTGAGCATGCGTATAATGGATGCCAGATTTAACACAGTGGTATTTCATGAAAAATTTCCAGGTGAATTTATTTGGGCAAATAAATGGGGAAGTTTCAACGGCGATGAAAGAGCTTTGTCGCGTGAGCAATTGAGAATTGCCAATCAGAGGCCAGTCTTACCTCCATCTCCTCAGGTTCTTTTTATAGAATTTTGCAAGCCTATTTATGGCCAGTTGAAATCGAAAGTTCGTGGCTATTATCGGAATTTGTAATGCTGTCCCAAGTTTAGTCTTGTTTAATAAGGAGAGTGGTTCTAATATAAATATAGAATGGTGGGCCATGAGATTGTTAATATCTTGATGGAATAATCTATACCAATTTTTTAGCATATTTGTACCAATGATTTTATTGAATAGTCATGGTTTTAAATTATCTCTATTGAAATGTTTGACTCAAATAAATCGTCATGAAGTACTTTGTTATTTTATTTGGAACAGTTATATTTTGTGTAGGCTCTGGATTTATGGCTTTCTTTTTATGGGACATAAACCAGGAATTAAAATTCAATGTATTGCTGATTTCCGGTCCAATTTTCTTTGGTTACTTAGTAATCAAAAATATCCAGAATTACTCTAAGATTAGACTGGATAAGAATATCTTACAAGTATCTAAATTTCTTTCCTTTAAAACTTACAATCTTGACGAACTAACTTCTTGGATGGAGGAAACTAATCTGTATCGAGTAAGTTTTAGAAAAGTCAAAATTAACTTTCAAAATGGCAGCCTCACACTAATTGACCACGCGGATCCAGAGAACATTTCAGAGCCTTTTCACTACTTGCGAACTCACTACGGAAATCGCATGATCGAACCATAAGCTGAGAGACTCATCCCAACTCGTAAAATCATTGTCACAATTTTTTGAATTGCACACTAAATCCTTTTTTCAATATCAGATATTCTTTTCTCATGATTCTTATAATTATCAGCCGTAAAATCAATGAATTCATCAATGTAAGCCTTAAACTCCTTAAAAGATTTTGCCATCCCTTTTATACCATCATTTATACACCACATTTTATTATCTATGATGTCAAATTTTCTATCAATTCTCTTTTTAAGGTTTTCAAATTTATCCATTATACAAAACGTTAACGCATATCAAATATAGTACAAAGGTTCCGTTAATGTTGCGGATATTTACCTTTCGTGAAAGGGAGATATCTATGATCTAATTTTCTTTTTAACCGCCTGCCTGAAAAATATGATTAACACCAATAGCATAAAAAATGGCCAATAAGCAACTTTATATCTGGAAAGTGTGCCAAAGTTAGGCGATGCAAATGCCAACACTATTGTCAATGAAATAATATAAATAAGTGCCGCCAAAGCCATAGGTTTGATTTTCAGTTTTTTGTATTCCAATTTCCATAAAGCAAAACCTAAAAGTAAAAGCCCGGCAATATTTTCAAGGCTAACGACAAATTGCATTAAGTTAGATGCCTCAAATACAATTGGCCTAAATAGTCCACCAAATAATGCAAAAGGCAAATTGCTCAAAAACCCATGCAAAGTTCCATCGAAATTATGATAAATAATCGCTGAGTTTTCTGCACCTTTTATACCCAAAAGATAATTTTCATACACCACATTCAACACTCGTGAAAAGTCCAGGTTATAGTGGAGTGCAGAGGTTATCAGTATTCCTATTATAAAAAAGATAGGTAAAAACCCAGCATGAATTTTCTTCCTTTTAATAAAAAAATCATTGAACAAAAGTGATAATAAAATGGGGATTGCAATGGCTGCATAAAAATATTTTAACTCCCACAACATCATTGCTGGCAACGCAATACCAATCCAATATGGGAAATAAGCATATTTCTGCATACGCATCATCCTGATAGCAAAAGCAATGGAAATGGCCAGCGTCCCAATAGCCAGGCTTTCTTTTAATAAACCGCTTGTCCAGAATACAAATGTTGGTAAAAAGTAAAATGAAATCGCAGTAGCCAATGTTATGTTTTCATACTTTTTATTTAACTCAACCACCAACATGTGAATACACAAAAAGTTAATTACACTAAAAAATACACTTATAATCCAGTAGTTTCCTCCTGATAATAAATAAAATACAGCGACAACTTTAGAAAATAAAAGCGCCCTGGGTTGGTCAATAAATACAAGCTGATTTGTAAGCTCCGGAAGTTCCAAAGTTTTAAAAATAATATCATAAAACTGTGCCGGATGGAGCAGAAAGTATTTACCTAAAGTTGCAGATTCCTGGAAATATTGAAAGGTATCTCCTCCCCGATAATGGTATTTGTAGATCAAACCCAAAGAAATCCCAGCAGCTAACTTTAGCATAAGTCCCGCGATTGCATACTTGTCTTCCTTATGTTCCTTTATGAAATAATAGAATAGAAATGCTAAAATACCCAGGGAAATGATCGACATCAGAAACATTATCCTGCGCTTATAATTTCTGTGCCGATAGCACAATTCAAGCATCGTTTTCTGAGGCAATACGCATTGTACAATTCGATAGATGCCTGGGAGTCAAAAGCGGTTTTTATTGCAAGCCCCGAAGCTTTCCATTTTTTTGTTATCGAGTTAGATTCGGGTTTTATGGAGGCAAGCAATTCCATGGATTTTTCCTTTAATTCTTCCTGATCTTTATGGATACCATAGGCAAATAACAATGGAGCTACGGTGTTGATTAAGATATTTTCTATGCTCGAAACGCCGAGCCTTCCAGCTTGCGACTTGAATTCTTTTCCAAAATTATAGTGCTTTATCCAGTAGACAGATTGCTCAACTGTCAGTTCATTTTTCAATTTCGGAATTGAGTTATAATCCATAAAAAAAGAAAATAAATTTGCTTGGCTGGAAATTAAGGCAGCCATTTGTGCAATTCGAATTGTTGGAAAATTAGCAGGTCTCAATCTCAAAAACTTCCATTGGTGTTTATCCAATCTTCTGTCCAAATTGTATTTCTTTTGTTTGAACTGATACTCATTTTTTAATTCAGCAAAATATGGATCATTCAAGTCTTCTTCCAAAAAACCTGCCTGGCCAAAAAGTAATGCTTCGATGGTCTTGAGGTTCGGCGCTTCCTTTTTTAATATTTTCAGTGGCAAAGATTTACCCAGTTCAAAAAAAGGCAATGAATTTGTCTTGAAGCCAAAATTTGAACAAAGCATCCTCCAGGCAATCTCTTCCCAATCATTTCCCGTAAGGGCGATCTCTCGAAATATCTTTTCTGACTTTGCTTCCAGTCGCTGGGCAAGTGTTTTGTCCAACATGCTGTAAGAAGTAATTGGTTTTACGTCTGGCAGAAATCTGCTGCACAAGATATCATTTCCGGGTTCAAAAAGCTTGTAGTAATTCAATACCAACTGCTCATCAACTATATTTTTCAATTCCAATGCTGGTATTATCGATTTATCTTTTCGGCAAATTGATATGTCATTTTTCCATACCACGTGCAAAATCACGTTACCATAAGCCTTGTCATGCTGGTGATTGTGTCTGTTCCAATCCTTGGCATTGATATGAATTTCAACGTTCCCATTCCATACAATCTCCCCAATTTTGATTTTCGCATTGCTAAAGTCAGGGCCTGCATCATTATTGTGATATCCTGGATGGAGCACAATAATTTTTTGCCCTGCATGAGTTTCGACATCCCTGTTATTCAGGTATTGAAATTTCCATATAAAATGTAAAAATGATTCTTCCATTTGACTGATGTAGGAGATGTCTAATATGCTTAAAAATAGGAAATGAAGATGAGAAATATTAACACTTCAAAATATACAAATTTTACTCAACGATTATCGCATTGACATATTTAACAATTCGCACATTCTTTCATTTGTCCTTAATCTCTTCTCTTCCATCGGAGTGTAAAGCAAAACGCCCTTTGTTCCTGCCGTGCGATTGTTCTTTCTCCGGCCAAGGCCAACCGCCAAATTGTGTGCGCTGATAGTCCTTGTATGCCTCCTGGATTTCCTCCTCGGTATTCATGACAAAAGGTCCATATTGTACCACTGGCTCATTTATTGGCTTTCCTTGCAACATCAATAATTTACAGGTTTCATTGCCCGCTTGAAGGGTGACGCTTTCGTTGGATTTCAACTGGATAGAATGGCTAGCGGCAATGCTTTCACCTTCAATTTTCATGCTACTGCCTTTATAAAAATATAAGGTTCTATTTACTGATTTTAGGGAAGCAGGCAAAACCCATGTTGCATTGGGTTGGAGTTCAATAGTTAAAACCGCAACCTCGTTTTCTGGATCTGCTGCCCATGAATCAGGAGTTGGTTTTGGCACAAGCACGTCAAAAAGTTTTCCGGCAATTATATTAACTTCAATTGAGTTTCCATTAACATCTGTTTCTTTTATAATTGGTATGTCTTCCTTCCAAAGCATTTTAAAATGTGGATCGACGAATTTTTTAGCCTTGGGCAAATTGAGCCAAACTTGAAAAATTTCCAATGGGTTTCCTTTGTCTTTATGGATAAGCGGGAACATTTCTGAATGTTGCACGCCCTTGCCTGCTGTCATCCATTGTACATCTCCAGCTCCAAATCTTCCGGCAGCACCCAATGAATCGGAATGATCAACAAGCCCTTCTTTATTTATAGTGATGGTCTCAAAACCTCGATGCGGATGATAGGGAAATCCCGGCATCTTGCTCCCATGGTACATTCTCCAGCCATCCTTGACAGCGAAATCCTGTCCTATATTTCTACCTTCCAAAGATTCATCAGGGTCCATATTATCATTTCCGGGGGGATATTCATCTCTATGATAGGCGCAAAATATAAATGGATCTTGCGTTTCCCATGGAAATCCCAAGGATTTTATTTTTATTATACTAGGTGTGCTCATGATTTTTATACTTTATAAAAGATTATAATTTTCACTAAAAAATCTATTGTTATTGATTTTCTATTTCGTTTCATGTTTTGATTTATTGACAAAAATATCTTTTTGAAGATTAATCATTATTAAAACCTGACCCAATGAATAATTGTTTGATCAACTTCTCAATCCCTATTTCATTAAAATTGTATCACTAAGAAAACAGTCCTTCTTTAAAAATGAACGCAATACTTTGATGCCTCACAATAAGATTTAGTCAATATGCAGATTTTATTGTTAAAATATTGCATGGCTCTTGTTCAAAAAAAAAAGAACTTCTATATTTGCGGTCCAATTTTCAAAAACTGAAAAAATATTTAAATGATTATTATTAATGTAAAAGACAATGAGTCTATTGATAAGGCTCTAAAACGTTTTAAGAAGAAATTTGAAAAAACTGGCGTTTTGAAGGAAATCAGAGGGAGAAATTTTTATGAAAAACCTTCAATAACAAAGAGAGCACAAAATATAAAAGCAGCATACAAAGAAAAAATGTATGCCAAGGAAAACTATTAGATTTATTTATTTATTTTAATTCTTTTGCCTATGTTTAATAACCTTGTAGCAACCCAAGGATATTAAACTATGAAGGATGTATATCTAAAATATATTCAATACGAAAAGAGGTACAGCAACCACACCATAGTATCCTACAAGAACGACTTACTTCAATTTCAGAACTATTTATCCTTTTCCTATCCTGATACTAATATTGCCGAAGCCAATCAGGCGATGTTACGAGAATGGATAATTTCCCTTTCAGAGCAAGGCCTTAAAGAGAGTTCTATCAACAGAAAGTTGGTTACACTCAGGTCATTTTTTAAATTTTTGATGAAAAGGGGAATCATAGAAAAAAACCCTGCTTCAAAGATAGTTAGCCTCAAAACCAATAAAAATCTTCCTCATTTTATTCGTGAAAATGACATGGAATTGATATTAAATCAAGACATGTATAATAATGATTTTAATGGAAAAAGAGATCAATTGACTATAGAATTTCTCTATGGTACAGGTATTAGAATTAATGAATTGATTGAATTGAAGACCTCCAATATCGATACATATAACAACACCATAAAAGTATTTGGAAAACGAAACAAAGAAAGAATAGTCCCAATCTCTAAAAAATTGACTTCGTTGATTAATAATTACAATTTATTAAAAAATGAGGCCTTTTTTGGTAACGGAATTGATTTTCTTATCGTAACTAATAAAGGAGAGCAGAGTTACCCAATGATGATAAATAGGATTGTAAAGAAACATCTTAGAAGTATATCAGTTGATAAGAAAAGCCCACATATTTTACGACATACTTATGCAACACATTTACTTGAACGAGGGGCGGACCTTAATGCGGTTAAGGACTTACTTGGTCATCAAAGCCTTTCCGCAACACAAGTCTATACCCATAATACGCTTGGGAAATTGAAAAAAGTATTTGACCAGGCGCATCCAAAAGCTTAATTATTTTTAATTTAAAACAACGTAATATGAAATTGCAAATGCATTCTATTCGATTTACTGCTGATCAAAGTTTGATTTCGTTTATTCAAAAAAAAGCAGATAGGCTAGACAAGTTTTTTGATAGAATAATTGATGGCGAAGTTTTTATGCGCCTTGATAAAGACAATAATATGGAAAATAAAATTATTGAAATAAAACTGAATATTCCAAAGAATCAGCTGTTTGCAAAAGAACGAGCAAAAAGTTTTGAGGAAGCTTCTGACTTGGCAGTAGAAGCATTAAAAAAACAAATAATAAAACATAAAGAGAAAATGCTTTCGCATTAAAAAAGGGGGCTCAAGCCCCCTTTTTTAATACAGATTATATAAGATTTACAATCCAAATGCTGTCTTTACCTCATCTACAAAATCTAATTTTTCCCATGTAAATGTCTCCACAGTTTTTGTTAATGGTGCTCCATTAACCTGAAACGTTAACTCTACAAACTCAGGCTTTCTACCCATATGACCATAAGATGCAGAATGTGAATAAATAGGCTCTTTTAGCTTCAACCTATTAATAATCGCTGCAGGTCTCATATCAAAGATATCTCCTATCTTTTCAGCAATTTGACTATCGGTAAGGTCAACCTTTGATGTGTTATACGTATTTACATAAATACCCATTGGCTTTGCAACACCAATAGCATAAGATACCTGAACCAGTAATTCATCAGCCAAACCGGCGGCAACCATATTTTTTGCAATATGTCTGGTAGCATATGCAGCTGAACGGTCAACTTTTGAGGGGTCCTTTCCAGAAAAAGCTCCTCCTCCATGTGCGCCTTTCCCTCCGTAAGTATCAACAATAATTTTTCTTCCTGTTAATCCAGTATCTCCATGTGGGCCACCAATTACAAATTTCCCTGTTGGATTTACATGGTAAATGATATCATCTCCAAAAAGAGATTGAATCTCAGGGGATAATTTTTCCTTTATATTAGGGATTAAAATTTCAACTACATCTTGCTTTATCTTTGCCAGCATAGCTTCCTCCTCATCAAAATCATCGTGTTGCGTAGAAACAACAATGGTGTCTACCTTTTCGGGTTTATTATTCTCACTGTATTTTATGGTAACCTGAGACTTTGCATCAGGCCTTAAGTAGGTCATTACTTTTCCCTCTTTTCTGATTTTGGCAAGCTCTCTCAAAATCATGTGTGATAGATCCAACGCCAGGGGCATATAATTTTCAGTTTCATTAGTAGCATAACCAAACATCATGCCTTGATCTCCAGCACCTTGCTCAAGTTCTTCTTTTCTTTCAACACCTTGATTGATATCTGGAGATTGCTCATGGATCGCTGAAATAACACCACAAGAATGTGCATCAAACATATATTCTCCTTTGGTGTATCCAATTCGTTCGATAGTTTTTCTCGCAACCTGTTGAACATCAATATATGCATTGGTTTTCACCTCTCCACTAATTACTGTCAACCCAGTAGTAACTAATGTTTCTACTGCGACTTTCGATTCTGGGTCAGCTGCGATTAAATGGTCAAGAATAGCATCAGAAATTTGATCAGCTACTTTATCTGGATGGCCTTCAGAAACAGACTCAGATGTAAATAAATATGACATTTTTAATATTATTTAGTGATTGAAAATAAAGTTGGGTATTTTATTAAGTAAAATAACGCTGCAATATTGACTAATAGAAATCACTTTTGAAAGCTCATAGCCCCGCATGTAATAAAATTCATATTTGAGTTTAAAAATTCCAAAGTTATATTTGTTTCAAAATTGCCAAATTCGTTATGCATATAAATAAAAATATAATTGTTTCCAATGATGGTGGAATATTAACAATTACCATTAATCGTCCCGAAAAGTTAAATGCCTTGAACACAGACACAATTGCTGAGCTGAAACTTTGTGTTGAAAATTCTTATGATGATAAAAATGTAAAGGGCTTGATCATTACCGGATCTGGGAATAAAGCATTTGTTGCCGGAGCCGATATTTCTGAATTTGTGGATCTCAATGAAATAAATGGAAAGAAATTCGCTGAACAAGGGCAAGAAGTTTTTGCGTCAATAGAAAATTGCCCAAAGCCCATAATAGCAGTTGTAAATGGGTATGCGCTTGGAGGTGGATGTGAACTGGCAATGGCATGTCACATAAGAGTTGCATCTGAAAATGCATATTTTGGACTTCCGGAAGTTAGCTTGGGCATTTTGCCTGCTTTCGGAGGCACACAAAGGCTTACACAAATTGTTGGGAAAGGCAAAGCTTTGGAAATGATGCTGACAGGAGAGATGATTGACGCTAATGCGGCATTTTCAACAGGATTAGCAAATCATTTAGTCGCAACCAAGGAAGATGCTTTGGAATCTGCGAAAACTATGCTGCAAAAAATGTTTAAAAATGCTCCTTTATCAATTGCCATGATCATAAACAGCGTCAATGCCTCATTTTCTAATATTGAGGACGGATATCAAACTGAAGTCAATGGCTTTGCAAACTGTTGTAAAACATTGGATTTTAAAGAAGGAACTTCGGCATTTTTAGAAAAGAGAAAACCAGCATTCAAAGGGGAATAATACTCCAATTTCTACTTTTTATGGGTAAATTAAAACAACTCGTTCAAGAGACGGCAATCTATGGATTGAGCAGTATCATAGGTAAAGCAATTAATTTTATTTTAGTTCCTTTTTATACTTCATCTTCGATACTCAAAGTAGAGGAATATGGAATAGTCACCGAACTCTATTCATATGTTGCAGTATTAAATGTGCTGTATTTATACGGCATGGAAACTGCATATTTTCGATTCACAAGCAAATCGGAACATGGTGAAAAAGAAATATACAGCAACGTGTTTTCGTCAGTATTGATCACCACTCTTCTACTAACATTTCTGCTAGTAAGCTCTGCAACACCAATTATCAATTGGTTAGAGTTTCCAGGGCAAGAAAAATATGTCTATTGGTTTGCAGCAATTATCGCCATTGACTCTCTGGTTGCAATTCCTTTTGTCAAATTACGATTTGAACGCAAAGCCAAAGAATTTGCAAGCTATAAGTTGATTAACATTTTTCTAAATCTTTTCCTCAACATATTTTTTCTGTATTTCTGTAGGAACATCTGGGAAGGTTCTTTTTTACCTCAATTTAAGGAAACTATAAGTTATTTTTATAATCCAGAATATACCGTCGAGTATGTGTTCATTTCAAACTTGATAGCAAATGCTTGTTATTTATTGCTGCTATTTGGAGTTCTGAAAAAAGCCAAACTGGTAATCAATGCAACAGTGTTGAGGCCAATGCTCATTTATGCTTTCCCGCTACTTCTTTCGCAATTGGCAGGCAACTTTAATGAGATGTTTTCCAGAATGATGCTAAAAAAGATATTGCCTGATGGATTTTATTCGAACTTTAGTAATCAGGAAGCCCTTGGAATTTTTGGGGCTTGCTACAAAATATCTATGATAATGACCTTGTCAATTCAAGCATTTAGATATGCAGCAGAACCATTTTTCTTTAGAGAATCCAAATCAAAAAATTCTAATGAAACTTACGCAAACGTGTTTTTATATTTTGGGATCTTTGGTCTTTTTTCAGTATTAGCGATTAGCTTAAATCTTGAAATCATCAAACATCTTTTTTTGCGAAATGAAGCTTATTGGACAGGATTGCATATAGTTCCAATTCTTTTAATGGCAAGCTTGTTTTTAGGGCTGTATTACAATTTGTCGATTTGGTTTAAAGTCGCTGACAAAACCTACTTTGGTACGATGATATCTGTATCTGCGGCAATTATTACCATTATTATGAACTACTTGCTGATACCAATTATTGGTTATTTAGGTAGTGCAATTACTACCTTGTTTGTCTATTTATATATGTGCGTATTCGCATACTACACTGGGCAAAAGCATTTTCCAATAAATTATAATATAAAAAAAATTGGAGGCTATTTATTACTAACCCTTATTTTGCTTGGAGTGGGCTGGAATATTAATTACGAGTCAAAAATAGTTTCTCAATTATTGAAGGAAATTTTAATAATAGTTTTTATAGTCGTGGCCTATTTTAGTGAGAAAGAAAATCTAAAAATAAAGAAGGGATAAATCATACTTTTGTATTCCAAAGTTTGTTTTATTATTGATAAATCTATCACTACAAAGTTCGTTTCACTAAGATGCGATTTGATATACCTCCAATTTTTAACATAACAATGTATTTTACTAAACAAATTTTTGCCCTTTAGGGTTGATTATTTCGTAATAACTATGAAGTCCAGAAACAAGTTAAAAAAGAAGGCTTATGATTTGGTACGATACAGTATGCTAATTAAAAAAACGAAACCGTTTAACTCAATGCATGGGATTTTCATTACTTTTGAAGCAATCCCTAATATTTAGTGGCGGAATTTTCAATACCATTTTAAAAATTTGATTATAATAAGTATGCAGATAAACGCATTTAAATATATTACTTTTCTCTTATTTATTTCGATTTTATTCAATTCGAATATTGATTCTTTAGCCCAAAGAAAGAAAAATAAGAAGAAGAAAAAAGAGAAAATTGAGACTGTCGTTATCGCTTCAAAAGAGGAAAAAAGAAAGGCAGAGATGTTTCATACTGAAGCTGAGAAATATTTCATTCTTGATGATTACGGTAAAGCTTTTGTATTATACCAAAAAGCACTTGAAATAGATCCCTCAAATGCCACTGCCTACTATAAAATTGCCCAAATCTACCTCAAACGTAAGGAAAAGGAAAAGGCTATTTATAATGCCCAAAGAGCAATAAAACTTGACGAAACAAATAAGTATTTTTATCTATTGCTTGCTGATATCTATACTAAGCAGTCGAACTTTGCGAATGCTGCAGAAACTTACGAAAGTATGATTGAGAAATGCAAGAAGGCAAATGAATACCTTTTTGAGCTTGCTGCCATTTATATCTATCAAGAAAATTATGACAAAGCACTCGAAATATATGATAGAATAGAAGACACCTTTGGGTTAAATGAACAAGTAATAGGTCAAAAGCAAAAGTTATATTTAAAACAGAGTAACTTAGAAATGGCTATTCTGGAAGGCCAGAAGTTAATAGATGCTAATCCTGGGGAAGCCAGATATGTAATTATGCTTGCAGAAATATTAATTTCGAATAACCAAATTGAAAAAGCCATTCCCTACCTCGAAGAGCTTATTAAAAATTACCCCGACAATGGCAGGGCACTTCTTATACTTGCCGATATTTATAGAAAGAAAGGTGATTTAGAAAAATCTAATGATTATTTAAATAAAGCCTTTAGCATACCCGATCTTAACATTCAGCCAAAGATTCAGGTACTTGGAAGTTTTATACAAAAGCTTCCAAACGATGATATTGAAAAATTAGCTCTGAATTTATGTGATAAATTGATAATAGCACACCCAGACAACCCCAAGTCTTTTGAACTAAAAGGAGACCTGAATATGAGGTTAGAAAAAGAGGAAGATGCTTTGTTGGCATATAAAAAAGCGATAGAACTTGGTGCGTCAAATTTTAATACTTGGCAAAATGTATTGCAGATGGAAATCAAGCTTGAAAAGTTTGATGACGCTATTAAAGATGGAGAGCAAGCCTTGGAATTATTTCCTAACCAAGCAGGAATATGCTGGTTTCTTGGCACAGCTTATTTGGCTAAAAAGGATTATGATTCAGCCGTAGAGGTATTAGAAAGAGGTAAAAAGTTATCAAATTCCAATGAAGAATTCAAATCGTTTTTTAATGCACAATTGGGAGATACATATAATAATCTGATGATGCATGAAAAATCTGATGATGCATATGAAGCTGCTCTGGATCACAATCCAGACAATGATCACGTACTTAATAATTACAGTTATTTTTTATCACTGAGAAAGGAAAAATTAGATTTAGCTAAGAAAATGTCTACAAAATTGGTTTCAAGAAATCCTGAAAACTCAACATTTTTGGATACACATGCTTGGGTGCTATATGTTATTGGTGATTATAAAGAAGCAAAGAAATTTATTGAAAAAGCTATTGGCGAAAAGGATATTAGTGGTACCATATTAGAACATTATGGAGATATTTTGTTTAAATTGGGAGAAGTTGATGAGGCCGTCAAACAATGGCAGAAGGCAAAAGGCATGGATGATACCACTGAATTAATTGATAAAAAAATCGCAAACCGTAAGCTTTATGAATAGAAAATCAACTTTAATTATACTGGCTTTTACTATGATTTTATTTTCTTGCAAAAGAGATATAGTAGGGACCAAATCTTTAAATAAAGAATTTGTTGATGTTGAAGAAATTGATTTCGATTACTTTTTAACAAAAACAAAAATTAGATATACCGAAGGAGATAAACAGATAAATGGCAATGCCCATATCAGAATCAAAAAAGATTCTCTTATATGGTTTTCTGTTTCACCATCAATAGGCCTTGAAGCAACACGTGTCATGATTTCGAAGGATACTGCTATTGTTATCAACCGAATGGATAAAGAATACTATATATTTAATTTTGAAGAAATTAGTAGGTACTTCAATTTCAAAATAGATTTTGACTTGATACAGTCAATTTTACTGGGAAATCTTGCCCGGCCAATAGATGACAATACAAAAATTGCTAAAGAGAACAATTATTTCATGTTAAAACAAAAATCTGGCCCGCTTGATATACAAAGCTTTGTAATGGTTGATAATCACAAAATTGAAACAGTATTAATAAACGAAGAAGAGACAAGTAATTTCATGACACTTAAGTATAGTGAATTTAAAGAAACGGGGGCTTATCTTTTCCCAAAATATTGTCAGATAAATTTAACGTATAAGGCAAAAAAGGGGCCTTTGGTTACAAGTATAAATTTGCAGCACAATAAAGCAGAAATATCTGATAAACCTCTCAAATTTCCATTTAATATCCCTTCAAAATATGAGGCTTTTAAGTGACATTTTTTGTTTAGTTATCATCACCTTTTTCCTTGGTTTAGCAACCAATGGATTTGGACAAAATAAAAAACTTCGACTGGAGAAGGAGAAATCTACAGTACAAAAGCAGATAAAAGAATCTCAACAAATTCTAGCTCAAACCTCCATTGACAAAAAAAATAGCATTGGTCAACTGACTGCAATAAAAAAACAAATCGAGGGTCATAAAAAACTGACAATAGTCTATTCCAATGAATTAAAGAAGCTCAGCTTTCAAATCGAAGAAGACGTCAATGTTATTAATGCTTTGCAACAAGATTTAAAGAATTTCAAAAAAGAATATGCCACTATGGTTTATGCTATGTATAAATCAAGTAGTAACTTCAATAGGTTGTCATTTATTTTTGCCTCAACAAATTTGACACAGTTTTATATGAGATTTAAATACCTTGAGCAGTATTCCTCTGCTCGTAAAAATCAAGTAAAAATGATTTCTGAAATTGTGGGGGAGATTGAGGATGAAAAATCATCATTAGAAAATTCAAAAAAAGAAAAAAAAGTATTGCTGACTGAACAAATAAAAGAAAAAGAAAAACTGCATGAGTTAAAAATAGAACAAGGCAAAATTTTCGCCAGCCTAAAAAAGGAAGAAACTAAGTTGAATAAAGATATTATTAAAAAGAAAAAAAACGTTTTAAAGCTAGAAAATCTAATATCAAAATTATTAAATGAAGAAATAAAAAATGCTGCCGCCATTGCTAAAAAAACAGATACGGATGTAGATCATACAAATATTTCTGGCTCGTTTGAAAAAAGTAAAGCACAACTCCCCTGGCCAGTTTCTACAGGCTTTATTTCTGAAAAATTTGGCACCCATCCTCATCCCGTATTAACAAGAGTAAAAATGCCAAACGATGGTGTTAATATTCAAACTAAGAAGAATGAACAAGTACGTGCAGTGTTTAATGGTGAAGTAAAAAAAATTGCCATTGTACCAGGTGAATTTAAGTATGTCATAATCATGAAGCATGGATCATATTTTACGGTATATGCCAAACTTAAAAATGTAAATGTAAAAATGGGTCAGCAAGTTGCCAGAAATGATGTAATTGGAGAAGTGAACACAAATATCGATGGGACTTCGGAAGTACAATTTCAGGTATGGAAAAATACACAAAAACTTGACCCGGAACTTTGGCTTGCAAAGAGGTAGGCTTACCCACTTATAGTATGTCCATAAACTTTGCCAAATTATGCGCTCTTCCAAAATTAGAGACTTTTTAGACAGGCTCCACTTAATTCTTTCTATAGATATTAGCATTTAATTAGATTTGAAAGTAATTTTGTAATACTGAAAAAGATTATTTATCAAATTAAAATATATAGACATGAAAGTTGAATTAGCATTTCTTGGTGGATTAGGTGGTTGGGAAATTCTTCTCATTCTAATGGTATTATTAATATTTTTTGGTGCTAAAAAAATCCCTGAACTGGCCAAAGGGCTAGGAAAAGGAATTAAGGAATTCAAAAAAGCAACCAACGAGATAAAAGAAGAGATTGAAGACGGAGTAAAGGATTTGAACCCGAAGTAGATTTTTTTTTAATTGAACATTTGATCTGAAATATAGATGAACTTTAAATTTCAGATCAAATGTTAATTTCAATTTACGCTATAATTCATAGCCAATTTCCTCATTAGTAAATGGAGATAGGATATCTTTTGCAAGTTGCTCGACGTAAACTCTAAGTTGACAATTGTACTGATTCGCTCCGATATTCTTCTTATCAAAATAATAATTTCTTATTTCTGCTGATTATTTCTTTATAAGAAATCTTTCCACTACTTCATCGTTATTAGGTTATCAAAAACTCAGGTGAGTTTATTTCAAAAAACGAACAGGAATTGTTATAAAAAAGTAATTTATTCGTGTTAATAAAACTTTGTATACCAGCAATTAAGAATTTTAGTGTTAACGTACTGCTTTAATTATAAAAATAGGGCATTCTTAAATTTGAGGGTAATTAATAGAAGATATACAAAGTTTAATAATCTCTAATTGTTCGTCTTTGAGATTGAGAAATCCACCAATATTAAGAATAGATGAAATTTTCCAAACAATTTCAAAAATGAGGTTGAAATGAATAGGATGCTTATTAAAAAAGTTTGTGTAACATTTATCCTTGTTATGGGGTTAAATACCACCTTTGCAAAAATAATCGCAAAATATAATGAACCCGATTCATTATTTAGCGCACCTTTTAACTATGAGTTTATACCAGATGCCTCGTACCAACAAATTCAACAACGATTAGAAAATGTCGATACTGAAATACCCCTAAACTTTAACACCCGAGTAAAATCATTTATTGATTATTTTACTGTTCGCAACAGGGAATACACAAAAATGGTGCTCAGCAGGAGCACATACTTTTTCCCGATTATCGAAGAAATACTTGCCAAATACGATGTGCCAAATGAACTAAAATATTTGGCTATAGTAGAATCGGGTCTGAAACCTACGGCACGCTCCAAGGCTGCGGCGGTAGGTTTATGGCAGTTTGTATATTATACCGGACGCTCTTATGGCTTGCACTCCGATTGGTATGTCGATGAAAGGATGGATCCTGTGAAATCTACAGTAGCCGCCGCAAAATATTTAAAATCTTTGCACAAAATGTTTGGGGATTGGGAGTTGGCATTGGCAGCATATAATTGTGGTCCTGGTAATGTGAGAAAAGCGATTAGACGATCTGGATATAAAAAGAAATTTTGGGAAATTTATAAATATCTTCCTCGAGAAACCAGGGGTTATCTTCCACAATTTGTCGCCATCACTTATGCGTTTAATTATAAAGAAGAGCACAATTTTATCCTTGATGATTCTGAATATATTTATCCAATATTGACTGATACAATTATGGTCAAAGATTATTTGAATCTTACTACATTAGGTGCTTTGCTTGATATATGCGATGAAGATATGGTTTATTTGAACCCTTCAATAAAACGAAATGCAATACCACAAAGCAGCAAACACTTTTCAGTTAGAATCCCTTCTGACAAAATGAAAATTCTAACAGAAAAAAGAACATCTATTTTAGATTCTGCATCAAAAGTTGGAAGAAAGGAATTTGAAGCCCTTGCCAAAAATTCTGTGGGCAGCACTTATGGTAGAGATAAAGTAACTCATAGAGTAAGAAGTGGTGATGTCTTGGGGAAGATCGCACAAAAATACCGTGTAAGGGTATCGGACATTAAAAAATGGAATAAGCTTCATAGCAATACCATTCGAGTAGGGCAAAGGCTTAATATTTGGCTGGCCTCTAGTTCGTATTCCTCTACCACAGCAAAAAAACAAGCGACTGTAAAGCAAAATATGGTTGTAGATGGTACAAAATATCATATTGTACAACCCGGAGATACATTATGGGATATTTCTAAAATATACAGTAATATGTCAATTGCTGATCTTAAAAAAATAAATAACCTAAAATCAAATAGCATTAAACCAGGGCAAAAGCTGGTAGTTGGATGATAAAGGTATCTGAGTGTTACTTTTTTAACCGATACATAGTTATTAATTCAAAAATTGCAAAACTAAATATAATACCATGACCTATTTACAATATTTATTTTCCTTGTTATTCATATTTGGTCTAACGTCTTGCGATTTTGAAAAAACTGCAAAAATGCAAAGTAATCTTCCTAAGGCAAATGGCAAGTCAGGTGAAATTATTGTAGTTATGGATAGCACTCAATGGGGAGGTAGGGTAGGGGAGGAAGTCAGGTCTATATTTGGTGGAATAGTTCCTTATTTGCCAAGGCAAGAACCAACTTTTTTTCTTAATCATATTGACCCGATTTCATTTAAAAGTATATTAAAACTCCAGAAGAATATTATTATTGTTACCGTCTTGGGTGACAAGAGTAAAGGAAATAAAAGGTTAAAATCTCATTTCACGGAAAAATCACTAAAAATGATCCAAGATGACCCTTCATTATTTATGTTTCCAAAGAAAGATGAATTTGCCAAAGGTCAGGAAATATTGCACTTGTTTGGAGAATCGGAAGAATCGCTAATAAATAATATTGCTACCAATAAAAATAAACTTCAAAAAATATTTGTTGATATCGAAGCGAAGCGATTTTATAAATCACTTTACACAGCAAAGGGTGAAGACGGAATTTCAAATTATATACATGAAAAACTTAATTGTAATCTTAAGGTACCTCTCGGTTATAATATTGCCCTTGAAGACGATAATTTTATTTGGTTAAGGAATTTAAGTCCAGATATAGATAAAAATGTGTTTGTATCATGGGTAGATTATTCATCTGAAGATATTTTCTCCCTGGAAGGGTTATTAAAATTACGTACCGATATTACCAAACCATATATTCTTTATAAGCCAGAAGATCCCGAATCTTATTTGTTGACTGAAGTAGATAATTTTAGTGTATTTAGAAAAGAATTAAATTTTAAAGGCCTATTTGCCGTTGAGATAAGAGGTCTATGGAAAGTAAATAAATATTATATGGGCGGACCATTTATTGGCTATGCAATGGTTGATGAATCCACCAATAGACTTTATTATGTCGAAGCTTTTCTATATAGTCCCGGAAAGCCTCAGAGAGATATAATGAGAGAACTAACCACAATTATCAAGACTTTTAAGGTTGGGAATAAACCGGCTTAGGATTACATTATTATGATTGGATATTTAAAAGGAATTATTGCATTCAAGGACCCAACTTTTGTTGTCCTAGATGTTAACGGAGTTGGGTATGAAGTGAAAACATCACTCAATACTTTTTCAAAACTAAAAGATCTGGAAAAATGTATGCTTTTTACACATTTACATGTTAAGGAAGATGCACATACATTATACGGGTTTTTTAATAAAGAGGAAAAAAGCGTGTTTCTTCAATTGATTTCAATAAGTGGTGTAGGGCCCAATACAGCAATGATGATAAATTCATCTCTTTCGGTGGACGAGCTAAAGCATGCCATTGTCAATGAGGAAGTTAGTATAATTCAAAAAGTAAAGGGCATTGGAAATAAGACTGCTCACAGAATTATTCTTGAACTGAAAGATAAAATTAAAAGAGAAGGATATGAAACAGGTAATGTCGCATCCGGAAGCCCTTCATTAAGAAATGAAGCTTTATCTGCTTTAATCACTTTAGGTATTAATAAAAATGTTGCAGAAAGGAGTGTTGATAACATATTGAAAATATATGGAAGTGACATTACATTGGAAGAGTTGATCAAGTTTGTTCTGAAACAAGCCTAAAGGTCTAATATAATTCAGGTGTTCAACAGATCAAAAACCATATCAATTAATTCAATACTAAAAATATGGATGGTATCCCTCTGGATATTATTAGGGGATTTACAGGTTTTTGCAAATATTAATTTTCAGGCTGTACCACAAGTTTCGATTAATTCTGATTCAACTCAAGTTTCTCCTCCGGTTCAGCAATACCAAAAATCCAAGCAGCCTACATACAATTCTAAAGACAGACCTGGGAATTCTATCATTTACCCAAACTCTTCATCTCCATTAATCTTAAAAGACCCAAGCACACTCCAATTGGATATTGAAGTAGATACTAGTTTAAATTATTCCATCGGTGAGCGGTTTGGAGAGATTTACTACCGTCCTCCTACCAATTTAAATTTTGAACAATACAACAGATTACATGGTGTGAAAATGCGCAAAAATTATTGGAAAGATATGTCTTCAGATTTGGATGGTGAAAGTGCCATAAGCGGAAGAAGGCTTATCCCACCAATTTATATTAGCCCGGCTTTTGACAGAATATTTGGCGGAAGTTTTGTCGATATCAGACCAAATGGATTTGTATTGCTTGATTTTGGAGGAAGGTGGCAAAGAATACAAAACCCTTCCATTCCCATACGCCAACAAAGAAATGGTGGCTTCGAATTTGACCAACAAATTAGTATGAATGTTGTAGGAAAGATAGGTGAGAAGCTAACTATAACTGCCGATTTTGATAATAACAACTCATTTGACTTTGAAAATAATCTTAAAGTAGAATACACTGGATTTGAAGAAGACATTTTACAAAAGGTAGAAATAGGAAATGTTAGCCTTCCTTTATCCAATAGCTTGATAACAGGAGCACAGAACCTATTTGGGGTCAAAACTCAATTTAGGTTTGGGAAATTAGATATTACAGCTGTCGCCTCCACGCAGCGGGGAAAAAGTGATGAGATTGAAATAAATGGCGGATCAGATGGAGGGCAGGGAAGAGAATTCGAAATTCGAGCATCGGAATATGAAGAAAACAGACATTATTTTCTAGGACATTTCTTTCGAGACAATTATGAAACATGGTTGAGAGGAATACCTCAGATTATATCTGGGTTAAATATCACAAGGGTTGAAGTGTATGTTATCAACCGGCAGAATAATACTGAAACGCTAAGAAATTTTTTGGCCTTTATGGATTTGGGAGAAGGTAAGGTGATTTATCAAGAAAATAACCCCAAGGTTGCTCCAGGAAAAGGTGGGCCAAGTAGAAATGATGCTAACAGTTTATACGAAAACATCAGTAATGAACCAAATCTAAGAAGTATTGAAAATGCAGCTGACATATTGGAGAGTCAATATAATTTTAATAAGGCAACAGACTATGAAAGTATCACCGCAGCCAGGAAACTAGATGAAAGGGAATATACAATAAATCGGCAGCTTGGGAATTTAACGCTTTTAAGAAAGCTGCAAAGTGATGAGGTGTTGGCTATTGCATACGAATACACCTACAATGGTAAAATCTACAAGGTTGGTGAGCTGACTGAAGATTACCAAAACAGGCCTGAGGACCAGGCAATATTTTTAAAACTTCTGAGACCTACCAAAATAGATGTTAAAGTTCCGACCTGGGATTTGATGATGAAAAACCTTTATAGCCTGAATGCTACTCGTCTTTCACAGGAAGGGTTTCAGTTGCGTGTTGTTTATCGCGATGATAAAACCGGTATTGACAACCCAAGTTTGCATGAAGGAAAACGCACAAAAGATGTCCCCCTGATCCAATTGTTTGGTTTGGATAGACTTAATTCCAATAATGATATTCAAGCAGATGGCAATTTTGATTACGTTTCAAATATTACTGTTCGAGAAGAATCAGGATTGATTGTCTTCCCAGTGCTGGAACCTTTTGGCAGTAAACTGAAATCTTATTTTGACCCCAACACTGAGGCAAATCTTATCAACAAATATGTTTACGATACACTTTATCGTACTACAAAAGCCGATGCGGAGCTTGACGTCAGTAAAAACAAGTTTTTTCTGTCGGGAAGAATGCAAGCCGGATCTTCATCAGAAATTATTTTACCGGGAATCAATATCTCTGAAAATTCTGTGACCGTAACCGCAGGTGGAACACCTTTAATTGAGGGACAGGATTACAGGGTTGATTACAATTTAGGCAGAGTCACTATCATCAATGAAGCCGTTTTGAACTCAGGTAGGCCAATTAAAATAGCGTTCGAAAAGGCCGATTTATTCAATTTTCAATCACGTAGCTTATTGGGTACCAGACTCGATTATCGACTTAGCGATGATATAAATTTGGGTGCGACGTTTCTTTATTTGAATGAACGTCCATTGATTTCACGGGTCAGCATTGGCAATGAACCCACCAGAAATATGAAATACGGAATGGATGTAAATATTCAAAAAGAATCCAGATTTTTAACAAAAATGGTAGATGCCATTCCTGGAATTCAGACCAAAGTACCATCAAATATTAATTTCAATGCAGAGATCGCCCAAATAAGACCCGGAACATCCAATTTTGTAAATGGTGAGGAAACATCATATATCGATGATTTTGAAGCAACAGCCACCCCATTCAATCTTGGAAATAATATCTTAAGCTGGAAGTTGGCTCACACACCAATAACAGATGACGGAAGATTTACCTCGGGATCAAATTTGAACGATGATCTCAGGCTTGGCTACAAACGAGGCAAGTTGGCCTGGTATATTATTGATAATATATTTTACAGAAACTCAGGAGTTTCTAAGCCGTCAAATATTACTCCTGAGGATCTAAGAAACCACTATGTTAGGGGAATAGAACCTCAGGAAATCTTTCAAAATCAGGATAGACAGGTGGTTAATACCAATCTGAACACATTGGATATTGCATATTATCCCTCAGAAAGGGGTCAGTACAATTTTAATCCAACCTTGAGTAACGATGGGTATTTGACAAATCCAAGAGAAAATTGGGGTGGGATAACCAGGGCGATTACCTCTGATGTAGATTTTGATAAAAATAATATTGAGTACATTGATTTCTGGTTGATGGACCCGTTTATATCTGGAGAAAATGGAAAAGTTTTAGATGGTATAGAAAATACGAATAATGTAACAGGAGGTAAATTGATAATTAATCTTGGCAGCATTTCCGAAGATGTGATCAAAGATAGCAAGCATGGATTCGAAAATGGATTGCCCGCAGATGGAGATACATCTTTAACATCTCAAAGTAATTGGGGGAGAGTCACACAACAGCAATATCTTACCAATGCATTTGATAATTCTACAGAGGCCAGATTTAATCAAGATATTGGTTTGGACGGGTTGAAAAGTGAAGATGAAATAACCTATTATGAAGATTTTTTGAATTTAATTCCACCAAGTGCAAGAGATGAAATTTTACAAGATGTTTCTGCTGATGATTTTCAATATTATCTGGGTGATGACCTAGATCAGAATGATATTAAAATCCAAGAACGATACAAAAGTTTCAATGGCACTGAAAATAATTCCCCCATAGTCTCTGATATCAACGCTGCGTACACACCCTCAGGCACAAACCTGCCCGACAATGAAGATTTGAATAAGGACAATACCATCACAGACCTTGAAGAATATTATGAATATGAAATTGATTTAAGGAAAAACGGACTAATAATCGGTCAAAATTTTATTATCGATAAGGTCACGAATGAAGTAAATGGAGATGAAGTTTCGTGGTATCAATTCCGAATTCCAATAAGGCAGCCCACGGGAGTTCAAGGAAATATATCAGGGTACAAATCTATCAGGTTTATGAGAATGTATGCTACTGACTTCCAGCAACCAGTCGTTTTGAGAATGGTAAAATTGCAGCTTGTTGGCTCTCAGTGGAGAAAATACAGCGGAAATTTATATCAGCGCGGATTGTATGAAATTCCTGAACCATACGACCCTAAATTTAACGTATCGGTAATTAATATTGAAGAAAATGGAACTCAGTCAGATGGCAATATTCCATATGTATTACCTCCCGGAATTAAGAGAGATTTTGACAATACATCACCAATCTTACGACAACAAAATGAGCAGTCTCTTCTTCTTACCGTGAACGATTTGAAAGACAGAGATGCACGTGCAGTTTATAAAAATCTCTCTACAGACCTAATCAATTATAAGAGATTAAAAATGTTTTTTCATGCCGAAGAACGAAACGGGATAGAATTAAACGATGATGATGTTACCGCTTTTGTGCGATTTGGAACAGATTTCAAAGATAATTATTATGAGATAGAATTACCTTTGAAAGTCACCCAACTTGGCACCTCTGATCCGCGCGAAATCTGGCCTTTAGAAAATGAGATTGATATTGCATTTGACGAACTGTTCCAATTGAAAGCCAGAAGAAATAATTTGGGTATCAATACAGATTTACCATTCTCTGACACTGTAGGAATTTACAGGATTACTGTAGAAGGGCGACCTGAGATGCAAACTGTTCAAACAATTATGATTGGAATCCGCAATCCTGAAAGCCCGGATTCAAGGCCAAAATCCGTTACTATCTGGGCAAATGAAATGCGCGTTACTGATTTTGAACGTACACCGGGCTGGGCTGCCAATGCATATTTGAATGCAAAAATGGCTGACCTGATGACAATAACGGCATCTACGAGATACACTTCTTTTGGGTATGGAGGAATACAACAGCGAATTGCCCAAAGAACCAGGGAAGAAACTTTTGAATATGATATTTCGGCAAATATTACTCTTGACAAATTTTTGCCCGAATCTTCAGGGATAAAGATTCCTATGTATGTGAGTTACGAAAATCGAAAAGTAACTCCGCAATTTGATCCGCTTGATCCTGATATCCCACTGAAATCTGCACTGCAATCCATAGAAAACCCAGAAGAAAGACAAACCTATAAGAAAATTACGCAAGACAGATTGGAAAGAAGAAGCATTAATTTTACCAACGTTAGAAAAGAAAAGACTAAGGAAGGGGCAAGAAGTCGCATTTATGATATAGAAAATTTATCCTTGACCTATGCCTATGCGGATGCTAAACAATCAAATGTAAACATAGAGTCCTATAACTTAAAGTCGCACAGAGGCACTCTGGCATATAATTTTAGCCCTCAGGGAGGATTGTGGGAACCATTTCAGGATACCAAATCAATGAATGGCAAATACCTGCAATTGATCAAGGATTTCAATTTATCCATTTTGCCTTCAAATATTAGTTTTCGGGGAGATCTTAATAGAAGATTTTTGAAAACACAACTAAGAAATTCAGATTTAACAACAACGGGAATCAGGCCGACATATGAGAAATTTTTTACCTTTAATAGAATGTACAACGTGAGATGGTCTTTGACAAAAAATCTATCAATTGACTATAGCGCAAGGGCAAATACCATCATAGACGAACCATTTGGAGATCTTGATACACAGGAAAAAAAGGACGAAGTATTTACCAACCTGAAAGATTTTGGTAGAATGAAAAATTTCGACCAAAACATAAATCTCAACTATCGAATCCCTTTGGATAAAATACCAATTACAAACTGGATAAATTCAGACTTTAGGTATTCGGTTGGTTATTCATGGAACGCAGGGGCATGGTCTGATATCGATAGTTTGAATCTTCAAAAAATCCTGGGAAATACTTCTCAAAACAATAGAGAAATTGGAATCACAGGCAAAATTGATTTTGTGAAACTTTATAACAAATCAAAAGCGCTTCGAGAAATCAATACTCCTCCGCGTCGACGAAGTAGCCGAAGCAGAACAAGACCAACCGTGACCCAAGAACAGGATTCTACGAAAACAAATAAATCTGAAATGAAGGCTTTGAAAGGCATTGCGAGGTTTCTGATGATGGTACGCTCTGTCAATGTGACTTACAATGTTCGCGAAGGAACAATGATGCCTGGGTTTGCGTTAGATCCATATTTATTTGGAATGGACGATACCTGGTCTGCGCCTGGTTGGGATTTCATTTTAGGAAGTCAAAGTACGGATATCCGAGATCGTGCCGCTGAGAATAATTGGTTGGTGATGGATACGATTTTTTCGACACCATTTACACAAATGCGATCCTATGACCTAAATCTAAAGGCAATGGTAGAACCATTCAAGAACTTCAGGATACAGTTTGACGCCAGAAAAAGCGGAACGGGAAATTTCAATGAAGTCTTTCGTGTTGATGTTGATCCTGCCACAAACGATGGAATTTACAACGGCTTAAATATTTCACGTACTGGAAGTTATAGTATTACCATCAATTCCATGAAAACTTCATTCGTAAAAGATCTTTCTGACAACACAAACCCAAATTTTGGAACCTTCGAAGATAATCTTACCATCATAAAAGATCGCTTAGATGCTCTCAATCCCAATGAAGGAACATACGGAAGTCAATCGCAAGATGTGATGATTCCTGCATTTATTGCTGCCTATACAGGTCAGGATGCCAATACTATTGAATTGAGTCCATTTCCAAAAATTCCAATCCCCGGCTGGAGGATTGACTATTCAGGCCTTAGTAATATTGCTGCATTGAAGGAAATATTTTCAACCATAAGCCTAAAACACAGCTATAGCTCTACCTACAATATTAATAATTATTCAAACTCTCTTTTATACCAGGATGATCTCGAATTAGATGACATGCTAGATCGTTACCCAATCCCTGCCGACACCAATGAATTGGGGTTATTTATTTCTCCATTTCTAATGAGTCAAATTATTATCCAGGAACGATATGCTCCACTGATTGGAATTAGTGTTCGTACTAAAAGCAGAATTACAGCAAGCATAGATTACAAAAAGGAGAGAAAACTAGGAATGAATATGTCAAACTCTCAAATTACTGAAATGAATAGCAATGACCTCGCAGTTGCATTCGGTTTTACAAAAGCAAATATTAAACTTCCATTTAAGGTTCAAGGCTCAGTAATCACACTCAAAAATGACCTTACATTTAAATTCAATTTCACTCTGAGGGATACAAAAACCGTACAACGAAAAATTGATGAAGTCAACACTGTCACTGCAGGTAATGTCAATTTTCAATTACGGCCACAGCTAGGCTATGTATTGAATGAGCGATTAAATTTGAATTTATATTTTGAAAGAAATATAAATACACCAAGAATTACAAGTTCATTTCCGAGGTCAACTACGCAGTTTGGGATACAAGTTAGATTTAGTTTAGCACAATAAAATTTTGATCTCTCGAAATCAGTATTAAATTTGAAAAAAAATAATAGAATGAATATACCAAAGGAATTAAAATACACGAAAGACCATGAATGGATTAGAGTTGATGGTGAAGATCTAGTTATTGGAATAACAGATTTTGCTCAGCATGAACTTGGGGATATTGTTTATGTAGAAGTCGAAACAGAAGGAGAAGAGCTAAGCAAAAGCGATATTTTTGGCACAGTAGAAGCCGTAAAAACAGTCTCAGATCTATTTATGCCAGTAAGAGGGAAATTAACAGAATTCAATACAAATCTTGAAACTGAACCCGAAACGGTAAATGAAGACCCTTATGGGAAAGGATGGATGATAAAAGTGAAAATTGATAATATTTCGGAGCTGGATGAAACACTATCAGCTGATGAATACAAAAATCTTATTTCTGGATAATTAATATTAAATGCTCATGTTTTTGAGATTTAATCTTTTTACGTTTTTATGGGCAGCAATTATATTTTTATTGGTTTTGATGCCTGGGGGTGAAATGCCAAAGATAGGAGATGCATTTAGCTTTGATAAAATAGCCCACTTAAGTGTTTTCTGCGTCCTCACTTTTTTAATGATAATCGGGCTCAAAAAACAATTTAGGTATCCGGCTATTAGTAAAAAATCAGTATTGTTCAGTTTAGTAATTTCTTCTACATATGCTGGAATTATTGAAATGGGTCAATATTTTGTTCCTGACCGATATGCAAGTTTATACGATATGGCTTTTAACCTAACAGGTGTTTTATTTGGATATGGGTTTTACCTATTGATTTATAAATTTCAAATAGTATAAACAATCCTCAAATTCATTTCAAATTATTTTGTATCTTTGTTAACAGTGATATAGAGTATTCTTTAATTTTGGTAACTATAACAAACAGATAATGATTGAAGAAAAGAAAAATCCAAAAGCAGACTTAACCAGAACAACTGGTTTATTTTTAAATGTTGGGCTAGTGGTAAGTTTATTATTAGTAATTCTAGCATTTGAAAATAAGGTTTATGATGACGGAAGTTTGGTAAATCTTAATGCAGGATCAGAAGATTTTGAAGATTTGATGGATGTGCCACAAACTGAACAACCACCACCACCACCACCCAAAAAAGTACAGCCGGAAATTATTGAAGTCCCGGATGAAGAAGAAATAGAAGACGAAATAGAAATAGATCTTGATGTAGAGATGACTGAAGAAACAGTTATTGAAGAAGTTGTTTTTGATGATAATCCTGAAGATGAGGAAGTAGATGAAATATTTACCATAGTTGAAGACCAACCAACCCCTATTGGAGGCATAGCTGCTTTTTATCAATATATTCAAAAGAAAATGAAATATCCTGCCCAAGCTCGCCGAATGGGTATTGAAGGAAAAGTATTTGTTCAGTTTGTAGTTGACAAAGATGGTTCTATCACTGAGGTGAAGGCGGTGAAAGGAATCGGAGCAGGCTGCGATGAAGAAGCTGTAAGGGTAATCAAAGGCTCTCCAAAATGGAAGCCCGGTAAGCAAAGAGGTCGTTCTGTTAAAGTAAGAATGATTTTGCCTATTACATTTAAATTAGGTTAAGCTAGTAGAAAATTTAGCAAATATAAAGCCCCAATTCTTCTCAGGATTGGGGCTTTATATTTGCTAAGGGTATTGCATAATGCCAAACTTATTCGTTTGTCAGCATTCTAAATCTTCTTGCAATCAATTTCAGACAGATTTGTTCGAGATAAAATATCTACAAAAACTTTTTCCCTCAAATTCTTTGATGAGAACCTTGCTGTCTTTAAAACCAGAACCCCAGACTGAAATTTGTTAGTAAATCATCGTTTTTAGTATCATTTGCCATGGAAAATGATATCGGACCCAACGGACTATTGTATCCCAATGATAAGCCGTAGCCAAACCTCCTTCGCTCTCCTCCCAAATCATCGCCTACATAAATATTATAAATTAATGACATTGGATATTCTACATCTATATAATTGGCGATACCGCTGACAAAAAAATTGCTAAATAATTCATATTGAAGCACAATTTTAGAATAGAAATAATTAGATGCAACGAACTCCTTGTCCTGTCCCCCCCAATATTCCGACACATTATTTAATCTAGGGTTGAATCCTCCAATAAAATAAAAATCCGCAACATTGCTATCTAATTCACCAAGGGAAGTCAAAACAAAAGCGTTTTTTGAAATAATTGAAAATCGATCAGATAATTTAAAAATATAAGTAAAGTAGGCTTCAAAAGCACCAAACGGATCATAGTTTTCTTCGACTGTAGGATTTCCAATATAAAGGCTATCATTCTCAGCCAAAGTAATTTTATTTCTTATATCGAAAGCATATTTATACGACACATTAAAATCCATACCTTTTTTGGGATAATATCGTGTATCAAAGCTATTGTATTTGGCAAAAAACTTAACGCTCAAATCTCTATTCTTAATAACTTCAATTTTTTTGCCAAACTCTCCAATAATGGGCTTAATTTTCGAATATTCATATTGATATCTGCCTCCAAAAGTAAAATTCTGAAACCCTGTTGATTGGATTTGAAAAAATAAATTATAATAATTAGCATCTAGTCTTGCTTCTTCAATGTTTTCCTCAAAAGAAGGTATTTCGTTATTATTATAGTCCAACCCAAACATAACTGCTGCGGTTTGCTTTGCTCCTATATATTTCAAAAAATTTAAGTTAAGCCGAGGGCTTTCAGAAAAATCAAATTCAAGTAAGGCTCGAGAATGTGGGAGCAATAAATTTCTATAGGTAAGATTCGCATTAATGCCTATATTATTTTCTGAGTCATAATGTACGGCAAGTTTCAACTTTCCATCTGTAGATTCCTGCACCTTAATTTTTAGCTCAAATTTGTCATCTTTTTTAGCAATTTCATAAGTTACTTTATCAAAATAACGAGTTCCAAAAATAATAGATATTCTCTTTTCAATTTCATCAATAGAGTGTATGGTGCCCTCTTTTATCCTCAACTTTCCAATGATGAGTTTTGGAGAGATTTTATCATTTCCCACAACGAATATTTTTGATATGAGAAATTCATCTTTTAGCGGTAACGGTTCAAAAGTTTTTAAATCACCAAATCTTTTCAATGAATCTGCTAGTTTTTTAAAGGTATCCACATACTTCCTGCCCGCTTCATTGCCCCGCTCTATGATCCCTGCAAATTGTTTAAAGCTTCCAGTACTGTACCCCTCCAAGTCTGGTTCTATGTAGATGTCCACATTCTTTTTTTGCTCTCTTGTATCTCGGGCACTGGTTACAAAGGCCGCTTGTGCCAATAAAGAGATCATATTGTTTAAATCTTCTTTTGGGTCCAAGTCACTACTTACGAAAACGCCTATCACAATGTCAGCACCCATTGCAATTACCTCCTCTACTGGAAAATTTCTAACCAATCCGCCATCAACAAGGAGTTTCCCATCAATTTCCACAGGTGTAAAAACTGTTGGAATAGCCATGCTCGCTCTGATAGCTTCAGGAAGAGAACCACTATTTAATATAACCGGTTCACCGGTGGCAATATCTGTGGCTACGCAGGTAAATGGAATGGGAAATTTATGAAAATCTTCTATGTCATGAACAGAACGAGTAAGCCTGGTAAGTAGCTCTGAAAGTTTTTGTCCTTCGATCAAGCCTTTGGGGAATCCAACTTTTAACCCTTCTACCGGGAGCTCAGCAATGTATCTTCCATAGTATGCTTTTTCTTCATATGTTATTTGGTCAAATGAAATTTCATTACTTAAAACAGCATCCCAATCAACAGAAGAGGCCATATGCTCTATATCATCTGCAGAATATCCAATAGCGTACAATGCACCTACCACACTGCCCATACTTGTGCCGGTGATATAGTCGGGCGTTAACCCTGCTTCCTCTAAAGCCCTAATTACTCCAGTATGTGCCAAACCCTTTGCTCCCCCTCCACTCAGTACCAAACCAACTTTTGGCCTTGGTCCATTTTGCTGCGAAAAGGCTTGAAAAAAACTTAAGGATAGAATAAAAATAAACGTGGCGTATTTTTTCATTTCAGCTGGATTGGGTTTACACAAATATAATACCTGTGCTGTTTGTATAAAATTCTTGAACATGGTTTATGAAAAGCATTTCGACAGCTACAATGTTCAATATTTATAAAAATATATTAGAGTTGCCCATTTAGGTATCGAAGTTAATTGTTTCTATAATTCGGATACCAAATCCATGTTGCAGATTCAGAGAACCTTCCCGCAGAAGGCAGGTCTGCGACAGTAAGCTAAAACTATGCCCTTTAGTGCATTTCGCTATAGCATTTAAAGTTTTTCTTTCAAAGGCTTAAAGTTGGAAATCAAAAAAATAAAACTCCAAATTCTGACCATCAACTCATTGTATAGCATAGGCGATTTTTAGTCGCTTTCCAAAACTATGGACTAGCCCATAGTGCTTTAGTATTTTACCAGTTAATTACCGCCCTTTTGCCTCCCATCTCAATAGTCAGCAAATACGTGCCTGCCGGTTCATTTAGCTCAAGGTTAATTTGTTGGGTGTGCTTGTAGGTATTGATGTAAACCAACTTTCCGTTTAAGTCTCCTGCTGGCGCAAGCTTTTAGCTCGTGTCCATTATATTTCTAATAGACCTTGCTCGCCACTATAGTCCATCGCACTACTGTATTTCCAGTGATAGTCCTCGTTTTCGAAGCCAGCTTCAAGAGAATTATCATGATATAATCCACCTTTTGATCAGTGACTTTTGGATTTCATAATTCAATAAATTTATTATGCTAAAGCACCCGCTGAAATCATAACTTTTGGAAAGTTCCAAACTTTCCAAAAGGTCAAGCTTTCGTCATCTCGACGCAGGAGAGATCTTAAGCTGATGGCAGCACCAATGCCTCAAATACAAGAACCCTTGCTCCAACAACAAATACTCCGAGTCCCTTAGCAGGTGACTCGGAGCGAGAGAAAAACTGTACAGATTGTTTTTGAACAATAGTTTCAATAATTTTACATAAACCTTAAACTACTTTCAAAGCTATGGATTTAGAAAACACTGAAGTTTGAAAAAAAATTATGAAAATTACTCTTGATATACAAGAAAGCAAGTTTAATACCTTCTTAGACTTTATTAAAACCCTCGATTATGTATCTGTCAAAAAAGAGGATACCATCCCTCAATGGCAACAAGAGGAAGTAAACAGACGCCTACAGCTCATTGAAAAAGGAGAGATGAAAACCAGAAGCTGGAACGAAGCTAAAGAAGATGTTTTCAAAAAGTAAATGAGCTATTCTATTGATATTGCCGAAGCGGCCGAAGATGATGTACGAAAAGCTTTTCTTTGGTATGAAAAACAGAAAGACGGCTTAGGCAGTACATTCGTAAACCATTTTGACAATGCCATAGACCATATTCAAGGCAATCCGCTCAAAACACAAATTAAATATGAGGCTACAAGGGTTTTCTTCCTAAAGAGATTTTCTTACGGCATCCACTTTCAAGTCAACGGTAGTGTGATTCTAATAGTCGCCGTTTTTCACACCTCACAAGACCCCAAAAAGTGGACGGAGCGGTAAAAACATCTCGTGGGATGGATTTCCATCAATTCAATAAATTTATTGTGCTAAAGCACCCGCTGAGATCATAACTTTTGGAAAGTTCTAAACTTTCCAAAAGGTCAACCTTTCGTCATCTCGACGCAGGAAAAATCTTAAGCTGATGGCAGCACCAATGCCTCAAATACAAGCCAGCTTGCTCCAACAGCAAATAAGCTCCGAGTCCCTTAGCAGGTGACTCGGAGCGGGAGAAAATTCTGACCATCAACTCATTGTATAGCATAGGCGATTTTTAGTCGCTTTCTAAAACTATGAACTTAGCCCATAGTGCTTTAGTATTTTACCAGTCTAATTACCGCCCTTTTGCCTTCCATCTCAATAGTCAGCAAATACGTGCCTGCAGGTTCATTTAGCTCAAGGTTAATTTGTTGGGTGTGCTTGTAGGCATTGTTGTAAACCAACTTTCCGCTTAAGTCTGTTAGCGAAACGACAACAGCATCAAAATTCGCACCCAAATCAACGGAAAAATTACCACTTGTTGGGTTGGCCTTAAGAATTGGTGGGTTGTCTGTTACTGAGACATCTACTGTATTGATGGTAAGGTTTAGCGTTACCACACTATCACATCCCACAGCATTGGTTAAGGTATGCATTGCTATGGTGCTTGCCGTATAAGTGTTTCCATCTATCCACAAATAGCTATTACAAGCAACTTGTGTATCTGTTCCTGTTGTTGAACAGTCCTATTTCAAATATGTATGCCGAGCCAGCATTCGGTAGGGTATTTCCTCCTGCAGCATCTTCACTCTCAAGGAAAGCTCCTACAATAGCATAATTTTCACTGATGGCTACTGAATTACCAAACCAGTCACCTGCTCCCCTGTCAGAAGCAACTATTTTTTGTGCCTCATTCCATTTTCCACTACCATCTCTTTCAAAGATGTATGCCGAGCCGGCATCAAAGGTATTTCCTTCTGCGACACCTTCCTCAAAGCGAGCTCCTACCATAGCGTAATTGCTACTGATGGATACAGACCAACCAAATTGGTCACCTGACTCCCTGTCGGAAGCGACTGCTTTTATGATTTCATTAAAGTCTTGTGCTTGGGTAGTGGAGGCTGTAACATTGGCCAATAGGGTAATAAATATATTGGTAGGCTTCATGAAAAAATATTTTAGAATAAGGTTCCGAAAAGTTGCTTTTACTATTTGCTGTAAGTATAAAATTCTTAAAAATTATATCGCTAATATAACAATCAATTATTGGTCTCAAAAATAGTCAAAATTATGCACTTTAGTACGTTTTGCTTTAGCGTTTTACCAGTCTAATTACCGCCCTTTTGCCTTCCATCTCAATGGTCAGCAAATACGTGCCTGCAGGTTCATTTAGCTCAAGGTTAATTTGTTGGGTGTGCTTGTAGGTATTGTTGTAAACCAACTTTCCGTTTAAATCCGTTAGCGAAACGACAATGGCATCAAAATCAGTGTCCAAATCAATGGAGGAATTACCACTTGTTGGGTTGGGGTAAACAAGAAGTTTGTCTCTGTCCCCACAAACTATTTTAATCCATTCCTCTAAGATTTGTATCGTGAAGAAACGAACCATAGTGGATGAAATAGACTTCTCCAATCGCTTTCAGCCACTAAAGCACCCAGAACCCAGCAACATTCTACTGAGCGGTCTAAAGAAATTAATCTACCAATGGTGCAATTTCTTCTTCAGAAATTACTCCAGAAGGTAACTCCAGAATTCTGATATTGCGAAAGTGAATTTCAGCACCTTCAGATTCCAGACAGAGATAGCCTTTTTTTCTTCCTGATTCCCTCAAGCCATTTACAAATTTTCCATTTACAGAAAGTTTTACCACACCATCGACAGCTACAACTACATACTTATTCCACTCCCCTTTTCCCTTGCATCTTTTTTCTATTGACTTGCTTCTCGGGCCTCTGGGATTATCGGGAGTAGCTGTCAGTCCCATGGTAGGGAACAATTCTCCATGGACATAATCATCCGTCCTATTATTTTGATTTGCCCAATCGAGCTCGAGCATTTGCACCTCAATGCCTTTTGTCAATCTTGTGTCTTCAAAGGGCGTTGCCTCGCTCCAAATAAAAACTCCCGAATTACCTCCAGCCTCCATATGTCTCCATTCAATTTCTAATATAAAATTTTCATATTGACGATCAGATCGCATGACACCAATCGGGTTGCCGGTACAAATAATCATACCGTCTTTTACAGACCAGGTTTCCTCGGAGGTATTCACATCGACCCAACCCGATAAGTCTTTACCATTGAACAATGGGCGGAAATTTAGAGATTCTTGCTCCTGCCCAAATAAGGTAATATACCCAAAAGAAAATATTGCTAATAGTGAAACTTGCTTCCAAATAGAATTTCTAAAATTTTTCATGATTTATAAAATATAGTTTTTAATTGAAATAATACCTGGTAGTAATTATGACACCGGTACTTCGTACTTTCTCCGATACATTTTGAATGGGTATATTCATGCTTGATATTTCAAGTCCCAGATTGAAGTTTGGTGCACCTGTATAGGCAATCTTTAGCCCGGCAATTGTAGCCGTTCTATCCTGAACATAGACAAAATTAGGTAAAGTTGAAATATTATAAGCCAGTACTATCCCAATTGGAACATTAGTCCGACTGGCCAAATTCATATCAACCATACCTCCAATAGCTGATTGTGCAAAAATATTTCCGCATAAAAAAACTATCACGAAACATGTGAAAATGTATTTATTTGTCATAAGCTTATGTTTTAAAATTTACATCGGGTAAGCAGATCATTTGTGTTTCTGTAATCTCTGCACTATTCGGCGGATTGCCACAATCTGCTTTATCATCCTTTCCTCAAGGCATTAATCATTTCTGTAATTCTATTTTTCAATTTAATATCTAAAGTTGACAATATTTCTATTATTGATACATAAAAGTAATTATTTACTTCATCGTTTTTTAGAAAACTATTTCGATTAATTTTGAATACAGTAAAATTTTCTATTTCAATAGAATAATAATTTAAATCCTTTAAGTTGCAAATTGCAAAACACGTATTTCTTTATAAGATTTGCCCTGCAAGCAATCTTTCGATATTGGCAATTATATTTTTCTTTTTAATATCCAGAGCCCATGCTCAAATAGAAAATGATTATGAAGAAACGCTTCCTTTAATTCAAAAAAATGATTCTTCCAATTTAGTGGAGATAAATGCTAAGAACCTTAAGTTCACACCATTTCTTGCCCCAGCAGTTTCACCAGAGGTTGGGCTAATGTTGGTCGGTGGTGGTTTGGTGTCTTTTAAAATTGACAAGGAAAGTATAATACTACAGAGGTCTTCCATCCCTTTTTCATTTGGCTACAGCACCAATGGTTCCTCAAATTTTAATGTAAGACCATCTTTGTTTTTCAAAAATGACAAACACAGAGTCTCTGGTGATATTTGGATGAAAGACATGCCTGACAATTATTGGGGTGTAGGCTATGAATCGGCGAGAAGTCCTTCTAAACCTGACTCCACAACAAGCTATAGAAGAAACTGGTGGCAAGTTTATATTAAATATGTGTATCAATTTAGGCCTAATTTTTTTGCAGGGGTATTGTTAGATTACAATCAAACCAAAGCCACAGATCTAAGTTTGGCCATGCGAGAAGATGAACACATCAGACAATTCGGAACATTTATAAGAAATTGGTCTGCTGGGTTATTGTTACAATATGATACGCGAGATCTTACTATCAATGCATACAAGGGTATGTTTGTTGAATTAAGCTCAAATTTTTATAAATCAGAAGGTCTTAAAAAACAAAACTACCAAGTTGTCATCATTGATTATCGACAATATCAAAAAATAGTTCGCCCGGGAAGGACGCTGGCCTGGCAAGTGAAAACCAGGATAGCAAATGATGATGTTCCCTGGACAGAGATGTCGCAATTGGGCACTCTTTTTGATTTGAGAGCTTATCGTTGGGGTAGATATCGAGATAAGAACATGGTGTTTGGTATCGTAGAATACCGTCATATGTTTATGCGAAAAACTCCAAGAAAAGATGGGAATATGATGTCGCGATTTGGGATAGTATCATGGTTGGCTACTGGATCTGTGGCCAATAATTTTACAGAATTAACCAATTGGCTACCCAATGCCGGGGTTGGTTTAAGATTTGAAGTTCAGAAAAGAATGAATGCCAGGTTTGATTTTGGGATAGGAGACGATACTGCCGCTTTCTACATTAGTTTCAACGAAGCTTTTTAGTTTATAATAATTAAAAATAGGTATTTACTTTTTCGCAAGAAAAATCAAGATATGTAGAGTTAAGTATAAAATAGTGTATATATTATTGCATATTTCGAAATAAACAGCACACTTTATTAAACAGAAGCTAATTGATAGTGGAGACCCAAATTGTTGGGCTTTTATGATAATTATGATTCTCTAATGAATACAAAGCACGAGCTAAAAAAACTTACCTTACTATTTGACATCAGTATTGCTTTGAATAAAAGTAAAAATATTAAAGATGTGCTAAATCAAATCCTTAAAATGATGGCCAAATATATTGGCATGGAAAGGGGAATGATAACCTTGCTAAACAAAGGGTCGTCTGAGATCAATATTGAAGAAGCCTATGGTCTGTCAAAGCTAGAAAAAGCGAGAGGAAAATACCAAATTGGAGAGGGAATTATTGGGAAAGTGGTGAAGTCGGGTATGTCCGTTTACATTCCGCGAATATCAGATGAGCCTCAATTTTTGGATCGCACAAAATCAAGGAGTAAGATCAACAAAGAGGATGTTTCGTTCTTATGTGTGCCAATTAAGCATGAAAATGTTGTTATAGGTACTTTGAGTGTGGACCGTGTTTTTAACAATAATTTATCCTTTGAAGAGGATATACGATTGATTTCTGTAATCGGAAGTATGATAGCCCAGGCACTTAAAGCAAGGCAAGAAGAGCTTGAAGAGGTAGAAAGATTGCAAATAGAAAATAAACGGCTTCATTCGGCACTTCAGATGAAATTTAATCCTGCCAATATGATAGGCAACGGGCAAGCCATGCAAGTTGTTTATAGCTTGTTATCGAAGGTTGCACCAACAACTGCAAATGTAATGATCACAGGCGAAAGTGGTGTTGGAAAAGAATTGGTTGCAAAATCTATACATTTTAACAGTCAGCGAGCACGCAAAAAATTTAGAGAGATCAACTGTGCCGGACTTTCTGAAGATTTATTGAAGGTAGAATTATTTGGTCTGGTAACTAAAACTGCCAATGGAAGCAAAAAAATCACCAAAGGTATTTTTGAGCGGGCTCACAAAGGGAGTGTATTTCTGACTGACCTTGCAGAAGTCTCGATCAACATACAGGGAAAAATGTTGATGTTAGCCCAGGATAAAAAAATTGAACGGGTAGGTAGTAAAGAGAAAATAGAAGTTGACGTTCGATTGATTACAGCTACAAATAAAAACATTGATAGGTTGTTGGAGGAAAAGAGAATCTTGGAGGAATTGTATTACCTTCTCAATGTATTTCCTATTTATATCCCGCCTCTTAGAGAAAGAAAAAGTGATATCCCACAATTAATTGATCATTTTATTGAGAAATTTAATGTTGAACATGGGTTAAATGTAAAAAGAATAAGCACATCGGCCATTGACATGATCATGAGCTATCATTGGCCTGGCAACGTGAGAGAGCTTGAAAATTGCTTGGAGAGAGCTTGTATTTTAGGAAATAGCGGAGTCATTTATGGATTTCATTTGCCACCAACATTGCAAACTCCAGAATCTTCTGGCACTCCTGAAAGAGGTCCTCTACAATCCGTATTGGCCAAGGTGGAAAAAGAGCTGATACAGGATAATCTTAAGTTGGAGAAAGGAGATGTAGGGCTTGCTGCGGATAACCTCGGCCTTACAGAAAGACAAATGGAAATTAGAATTGGAAAATATAACATCAATCTGGAGAAATATAGATTGCATAATTCTTGACAAATTGATTTTGAAAAGAATTAATAGAGGTCTCCTAAAGTAACAATATCGTAAATACTAAAAAGTGTGAGATCAAAAATTCGACAATTCAAAAAGGGTACGATTTAATAAATTTATTTTGATAATTATTATTCAGGAAAAAAATGATTGAAAAGAAAGACGTTCAAATAATAAAAGGAAACCTTAACAAAAAGGAACATGTAGAGCATTTTTTAAGACTTACTTCTGCTTTTATGTCTGATAAAATGGGAGGCAATATTGCCTGGACAAATGAAGAAAGAGACAAAGTTGTTGTAGATATGAAAAACCATCCTTGTGCTATTCTGTTATTTGCCATTGTCAAAGGAGAATTTGCAGGTATTTGCACATGTTTTTTTGCCTATTCTACTTTTTTGGCAAAGCCGCTGCTAAATATTCATGATATTTATATTGAAGAATCGCTGCGAGGCAATGGGCTTGGCAAAAAACTAATAAAGGCTGTTGAAGATGTAGCAGCGATAAATAAATGCGGTAAAATTACCCTGGAAGTTAGAAAGGATAATTTAAATGCCAGAGATCTGTACAAAAGCCAGGGATTTACAGAGGCTCCCAGTTCAAAGTTATTTTGGGTAAAAAAAATATAACTAAGAGTTCTCTCCAAAAACTAATTGTCTACCATAAAGCGATTAATTTTAGAAATACTCAATTTTTTGATCCCTGTCGCACAGACAGGGTAAAATCACTGATGACAATTTCTATCCAATTTTTTCAAACGAAGCCAATACGCCTTTAATAATTGAAGAACTAAATCCTTGATGCTCCATTTCATTTAATCCTGCAATGGTAATTCCTGCAGGTGTGGTCACTTTATCAATTTCCCGTTCAGGATGTTTGCCTCCTTTAATCAATAATGCTGCTGCCCCTTGAACAGTTTGCGAGGCTATTTCCTTGGCAGTAGCAGCATCGAATCCTATTTCGGTTCCCCCTTGAGATGCTGCGCGAATGAATCGCAACGCATAGGCAATTCCACATGCAGCCAAAACTGTTGCTGCATCCATAAGCTCTTCATTAATTTTGATGGCTTTCCCCAAATGGTTAAATATATCTATTACTTGATCTACTTGTTGTTGGGTTCCGTTTGATGTTGAAATGCATGTCATTGACTCACGGATTGCAATGGCGGTATTCGGCATTGCACGAAAAACTGGGATCTCATGCCCAAGGATATTCTGCATATATTCCAATTTGATACCTGTTGCCACAGAAATAATTATTTTGTCTTTCGTCAAAAATGGTTTCGCTGAGATTAATATCTTTTCTATTACTTTGGGTTTTACAGCCAATATTATGATGTCAGCTTCTTTAAAGGCCAATTCATTGTCCGAATGAACGTTCAGTCTTAATTTAGAAAAATCCTTCAATAGCTCAACCTTTCTCCTGGTGATGGTGATATTTTCAGGTCTGTACTGGTTTGATTCGTGTAGCCCAAGTGCAATAGACCCTCCAAGGTTTCCTCCTCCGATTATTGATATTTTTGTATTTGTCATAATTTCCAATTGGTACTAAAATAGTAAATTTATTATCTGATAAACCACGAAAATAATCAACAATTGCTACATAATTGAGAATACCTCGTAAATATGTATTCATATTCAGTAAGATAATTGTGTCGTTTTTTAGAATAATGATATTTTTACTAAACAATTTATATACAAAGATCAATTGAAATATGATGATATCAATATACCCTCCCAAATGATAAAAAAACACTTACGTATTTTATTTCTAATACTGACGCTGATTTGTTATTCCAGTGTTTTCTTTTCTCCTGAATCCATGTGGCTATTGGGCTTTCTGTCTTTAGCCATTCCCTTGGTTATTATCACCCATTTATTATTTCTAATCTTAAATATCAGTAAGTTATCTGTTGGATTCTTTTACCATTTGGTAGCTATCATTGTAGGATTTGCCTTTATAAAAGCTACTTATTCAATTAGCAGCAATGGACAAGAAGGCCAACTAAAAGTACTCAGTTACAATGTTCGCATATTCAATAACTATGCTCACTTGAGAAACAGAGAATTTATTTCATCAAAAAAAATGATTGGCTGGGCATTGGAAAATGATGCTCAAATCAAATGTTTCCAGGAATATTACAACCATAATAGCTCCAATATCTTCAATGTTGAGCAAAAGCTTTCCAATGCTGGATGGGATAATACACATTTTAAAATTGTGTATAAGGACAAAGCAAATGCCGAATTTGGAATTGCCATTTTTAGCAAATTACCCATTGTAAATACCGGTGAGATTTATTCAGCAACGGGGGAATTTCTTAATACTATTTTTGCTGATATTATTATTTTGCAAGACACGGTCAGAATATATAATACTCACCTTCAATCCATGCATATCAATGTTGATAATGTGGTAAATACCGATAGATTAGCTAAAAGTTATAAAGAAACCGGACACAAGTTGCGTAAAGGATTTATGTCAAGGGCCAGACAAATAGATGGACTAATAGAGAGTATAAAAGACTGTAATTATAAGATTGTCCTTTGTGGGGATTTCAATGAACTACCCTATAGTTATTCATATTTTTCAATTAGAAAATTGTTAAATAATGCGTTTGAAAAAGCCGGTAATGGGTTTGGATTTACTTATAATGGAAAATTATTTTTTCTCCGAATTGACAATCAATTTTTTAGCAAAAATATGAATATTGGTAGCTTTACTACCCATCGAAATATTGATTACTCAGATCATTTCCCCCTTTCTGCTACCTATTCGTGGTGATAGAATTTATAATCTATTATGGAATAACAATAAAATATGGGCAATAGCTGTTGCGTCCAATATTCAAAAATGATATTATCTGTTTTGCCAGTGAATTTGATACAAAATAATCTCTGGATTTATTCTATATATTTCCCGCATTTTTAGTCTTTCTTTGCAAAATGGAAGAAGTAGAAGCCAGGGAAGATATTAGAAAACTAACAGTAGATCAAATCACCAGTCTGCTTTTAGCAAATGGCGAAAAAAAATTTAGAGCCAACCAGGTTTTTGAATGGCTATGGAAAAAATCTGCTACCGATTTTGACGAAATGACAAACTTATCGCTGTCATTACGAGAACTTCTGAAATCAAAATTTGTGATCAATAAAGTAGTTGTGTTGGACAAGCAAATCAGTACCGACAGGACTATCAAATCATCCTTTAAGCTATACGACAATAATATTGTCGAAGGCGTATTGATTCCTACAAAATTTAGAATGACGGCATGCATCTCATCGCAAGTAGGTTGTTCGCTATCGTGTAAATTTTGCGCTACCGGATTCCTGGATAGAAAACGAAATTTGGAAGCTGGAGAAATCTACGATCAAGTGGTATTGTTGAACGAACAAGCAATTCAAAATTATGGAATCCCGTTGTCTAATGTCGTTCTCATGGGTATGGGAGAACCTCTTTTAAACTATGCCAATGTCTTGCAAGGCATAGCATTTATCACTTCTCCGGAAGGGCTCAATATGTCCACGAAACGCATTACACTTTCTACTGCGGGTATTGCCAAAATGATCAAAAAACTAGTAGATGACAATGTAAAGTTTAACCTGGCACTTTCACTACATGCTGCTGATGACGAAAAGAGAAACACTATCATGGCCATTAATGAGACAAATTCTCTTGGTGAGCTCAAAGAGGCCTTAATTTATTTTTATAATCAAACAAAAAGCCAAATTACACTGGAGTACATTGCCTTTAAAGACTTCAACCTGGGAATTGAGGATGCAAGAAATTTGGTGAATTTTGTAGGCAACCTCCCCTGCAAAATCAATATTATTGAGTATAACCCAATTGATAATGCAATTTTTGGAAAGGCCAATGCTGATAAATTGGAAGCATTCACAAATTTCCTTGAGAAAAAGAAAATGATTGTAAATGTACGTAGAAGCAGAGGGAAAGATATTGATGCGGCGTGTGGCCAACTGGCAAATAAATCTAATCCTGATAAGACCCCTTCAAAAAAGTAATAGCGGATACAAACTGTTTTGTCGTGTTAGTTCCAATAACCAAAGTGCATTAAATCAGGTAGACATAATATTGCTTCAATAGTCCAGAGGTCAATGCCTGGTCACACTACCCAATCCGGTGGCATTGATATCAACTTCGTCAGGATTACCATAGTAATCAATTGATCCTATCCCACTTGCCTCACCTTTCAATTTAGAATCTGCACTACCTATACCGTAAGATTCCACTATAGTGTATTTACTTTTTAAATCCTGGGCATCATAATTTCCAATTCCTGAAAATTCTACTTTATGGTAGTCCGTTTCTCCTTCAATTTCAAAATTGCCAACCCCTGATATATTTGCTATAATTTTTGAAACACGAACATTCAACTCCACGTTGCCCGCTCCCTCAAATTCTAACTTTAAGTTGTCTGTTACTATTTGATTTTCGCATTGCAAATCAATGGCTCCATCAATTTCTAATTTTTCCAGATCACGAAATTGAATGTAAACTTCAATCGCCCTGGCCTTATTGAAGCTTTTACCGTCAAGTTCTATTTCCAATTCTCCTCCGGTTGATGATACTTCCAATTGATCAAAATATTCCTTTTTGGCCAATATTGTCAATCCGCATTTGTCCGATTGCCTGAGATGTACTTCGTATGGACCTCTAAGATAAATTCTTGTGAAATCATCGAGGATATAAGTCTTTTCAACTTTATCATCAGCAAAAGCCAAAGAAGCCAAGATGATAAAAACAAAAGTCAGGGTTTGAGTCAGGTAATTTTTTTTCATGATCTTATTATTATTTTCAATGATATTGTCAATTTATTTGCCATCAGCCAAATAGAATAGTAAAGCAATTTTAACAAAATGATAAGTGACAAAATCGGATACTAAACAGATCGTACTTAACTACAAATGATTGTACTTCCTCCAATGAGCATATTTTATTTATCCGTTTCACAAGTACATATTATTATCTAATTTCTATTCTTTATTTACTTTAGTCTGGCTTCGCCTGGCATACATACTTATTGTCTTTATCAAGTTAAACAATTTTTCGGATAGGAATCAAAAGTGTAAGCGCATAAATATATTTCTATTATTTTTGTAAAAAATTATAGAAATATGTTTGACAATTTAAGTACCAGATTAGACCAGGCATTCAAGACCTTAAAAGGCCAGGGTAGGATTTCTGAAATAAATGTTGCAAAAACTGTAAAGGAAATTCGCAAAGCACTTATTGAAGCGGATGTCAATTACAAAGTAGCAAAAGAAGTTACGGATAAGATAAGAGAGGATGCCATGGGCAGAGATGTACTCATCTCAGTTTCGCCGGGACAACTTTTGGTAAAAATCACCCAGGAAAGACTTGAAGAACTCATGGGTGGCAAAAAAGTCGATATCGATGTAACAGGTGATCCGGCTGTCATCTTAATTTCCGGTCTTCAAGGATCGGGAAAAACTACATTTACAGGCAAGCTTGCTAACCTTTTAAAAAAACAAGGAAGGCATGTATTACTTGCTGCCTGCGACATTTACAGGCCTGCTGCAATCGAACAATTAAAGGTACTGGGCGAACAAGTAGGTGTTGAAGTATATACCGAACCGGAAAACAAAGATGCTGTAAAAATTGCTAAAAATGCAGTAGCCCATGCCAAATCAAATGGAAAGAAAATTGTAATTGTTGATACTGCTGGACGACTGGCTGTCGATGAGCAAATGATGAATGAAATAGCTGATTTGAAAGCTGCTTTAAACCCATCAGAAACCCTATTTGTTGTCGATTCAATGACTGGCCAGGATGCTGTAAATACTGCTAAGACATTCAACGAACGATTGGATTTTAACGGCGTGGTACTTACCAAACTAGATGGAGACTCAAGAGGAGGTTCGGCGCTATCCATTCGAAATGTTGTTGACAAGCCCATAAAGTATATAAGTACAGGTGAAAAAATGGATGCCATTGATGTGTTCCATCCAGATCGGATGGCGCAACGAATCCTTGGCATGGGAGATGTGATCTCACTTGTTGAACGCGCGCAACAAAATTTCGATGAGGATGAGGCCATGCGCCTCAGCAAGAAGATGAGAAAAAATCAATTTAATTTTGATGATTTTTTATCTCAGCTCGAGCAGATCAAAAAAATGGGTAGCATTAAAGACTTAATAGGTATGATGCCCGGAATGAACAAAGCCATGAAAGGTCTTGATGTAGATGATGAATCATTCAAACCTATTGAAGCCATAATTAAGTCCATGACCAAAAAGGAAAGAGCCAGCCCCGATATTATAAATGGTAGCAGAAGAAAAAGAATAGCAGGTGGAAGTGGCACCAATATTCAACAAGTCAATAGCTTGATGAAACAATTTTCAGATATGCGAAAATTCATGAAAACCATGAATAAAATGGGTGGTGGCAAACGAGCTCTGGCCAACCTCAATCCATTTGGAAAATAATAAAAACACCTGACAGGCGTAGAAACCTGTCAGGTCTATGTTATTAAAAATTGGTATCAGCCTTTTTTATTTCTAATTCTTTAATCCAGATATTCCTGTAAAGTACGTCGTGCCCTTCGGCCTGAAGCTTGATTCCTCCAGGGGTATCTGTAATTCCTTTTCCCTCATCATTTCCTCCATCCAAACCAGAATTAGCACCACCCCAAACTTGATTGATCAAGACATTGGTATGCACCTTTTGTCCATTGAAATAAACTGTAACCATGGCCTTTTCGGTGCGTTGACCATTTTCAAACCTTGCCGCACGAAATTTGATGTCATAAGCATTCCAATTTCCCAGGCCTTTATAAACATGATAAGGCGATTGGGTTTCATTAATCACAGCACCCAATCCATGTTTTGTTTTGTCGCTATCAAGAATCTGAATCTCGTATCTGTTTTGAAGATAAACACCGCTGTTACCACCTTTTTTTTCGATAAGAAATTCAACGTGAAGCCTGAAATCACGATATTTATCTTTTGTGACAATATCAGCAGACCCATATTTCCCGCCTTTGGCAAAAGGGTCATTACTATTTACAGCAGTACCGCCATCAACCGGATCATCAACAATTTCCCACTTCATTGGCAACTCAGAAGAAAACCTTGGCCCTTCCCAATAAGTCCACTTTTCATCAAGCATTTTTCGTGATCCGTCAAAAAGAATATTGGCCGTTTTTGGTGCTTTTGCACCCACTCCAACCTTTTCTTTTAATGTGGAAATCATTCCTATAAAAAGAATTAGAATTGAAAAAGAACCTGCTATAAGCATTGATTTTTTGATGTTATTTTTCATTTTTCGTTTGTAAATTATTAGTGATTAATTTTAGAAAGATAAGAAAAAAGGATGATAGGTGATATTTAACTACCTGTTTTTACTATTAACATTTTAAAACCTCACCTTTAATCCAATTCTAAAAGACCTCCCCTGCTCATAAAACATACCTGTTTCACTCTGGTTTTTGTATGGTCTGGACAGGTGTTCAAAGTAGTTGGCATTAAACATATTTTTCAATGCAAAACTGATATCTAAATTTTTAACAGGTGAATAACCGGCGATTAAATCAAAAACGTTGAAGCCCGGAGTAGTTGACTCATTGAAAGATTCTGCTACTCTGTCTTGCTCTGCAACCAACCTTCCTTTGAATTCTGCCCAATATTTCTCCTTTTCATATTTGATGGAAATCAAGCCGGTCAGTGGAGGAATCTCAGCCAATGGTTCATTGAAATCAATATTTTGCGCATGGGTGTAAAACGCACCAAGCATACCCGAAAAATCTTTTGTAAAGTAATAACCCAATTCTACCTCAAAACCTGTTTGCCACGATTTATCGATGTTGACAAATCTTTTGGCATATAAGGGTTCAGCGCCGGGCATATATTTTCTCAGTATCGATTCATCGACGATGGCAGTGATATAATTTTGCATATATGAGTAAAACACATTGGTGCTCCACCAGAATTTTCCGTTTACATTTTTGAGCGTGAGGTCCAATTGGTTATTGATTTCAGATTTCAAGTTAGGGTTGCCAACGTATTCATAGGCGTCCATGCCGACATTGAAATGATTGATATAGCGTTCCAGCAATTCTGCTGCACGCTGCCCCCGTCCAATAGAAAGTTGTAATAGCCCATTTCCGCCAAAATTGTAGTTGAGACTTGAGGTAAGACTTACATTCAGTTCTGCATCTGGGTTGATCTCCTCATAGAGTTCTTTAAAATCTGGAGCAGGGTTATTGGCGCCTGATTTTATATAGTCAATTCTTCCTCCTATTAGCAAATCCCACTTTTCATCCAATAAGAAATTGGCTTCGGTAAATATTCCAACATCATGCAGCCAGGAATTTTGCCAGACAAGGTCTGTAAATTCCTTTGGAGGGATCATTGGGTTTCCATTCATTATTTTCACCAATCTGTTTCTTATTCCGTCTTTTGCAACAGACCGCAGGTCCATTCCAATAAAAAGTTTTGACTTCCTGCCAGAGTTCAAACCGAATTCCAGCCGTCCTCCAAAAGTGGTGGCGTTCACAGGAGATTGAGCATCAACCATTTTGAAACTTGGCCGATTTTCATTGCTCATCAGATGGTCCACATAGGAATAATAAGCCTTGGCATTGATACTGGCCAGCTTATCGTTAATATTTCTAATTCCATAATCCAATGATAGTATGCTACTGTTATCCTTTGGAGAATCCATTGGAAGAGATGCGTGTTTGATGTCTTTCCCAAATGATTGTCTCCAACTTAGCTGAACCCTTTGATTCTCTGATGGACTAAAACCGATTTTCGTTGCATAATTGTAAGTTTTGAATGAACTGGGTACGGTTTCACCATCGCCGTTTTTATAGTCGTCAAAGGAGATGGCTCCTCCTTGAAGGGATATGTCATACTTTTTGCCTACCGCAGTCAAAGCGCCTCTGCCAGTAAATCCGTTTCCATTTACTTCATATCCACCTTCCAGTTCACCGTTAATTTTAAATTCATCTGATGATTCCGGTTTATTGGTAATAATATTTATCAAACCACCCATTGTTTGACCGTAGCGCACACTATATGGTCCTTTAACTAATTCTATCCTATCAATTTCGGAAGGTGATATTTGGGTAGAAGCGGGATCCATCCTGTTTGGGCAGGCATTGGAAATATATACACCCCCATCATAGATCAGGTTAAGTTGTTCGTATTTAAATGACCTAAAAACAGGATCCATAGCATAACCACCTCTTTTTATCACACTAAAACCCAACTTGTCAGAAAATATATCTCCAAGATTTTTAGGATTATTTCGCATGATGGTTTTTTGACTTATTCTTTTTTGAGAAACTGCTGGCCTGCTATCAGATGAGATAAGCACTTCATCCAGTACTTTTACAGAACTCTTAAGTTTTATGCTCAATACTTCGTCCCCATTAAGACTCCACAACTCTTCATAGGGCTCGTATCCAAGATGGGTTATAATGATTCTGGTGGGAGTATTGTTGATATTATGTAATTCAAATCCTCCGTCTTTATTGGAAATTATATACTGTTGCTGATAAAATATCATTGCTCCGGATATTTCTTTTCCGGTCTGCTGGTCTGTCAATTTTCCGTAAATAACTGATTCCTGGGCAAAAGTGAATATTGGGATTAGTGTCAAAAGTATCGTATATATCAATTTGTTCATTTCAATAAATATTTGGTTTCTGTTTAATTCTAATAAGAGATTAATCAGAAAATGGTAAGTAAAATTCTGATGCTAATGGATCAGTTGGCAGGGTTTTATAGTCTATAACTCCTGCTGAGATCAATAGCAATATTTTAAAAATGTTATTGTAATAAATCGATAGGGTTACCCATTTAAGTCTTGAAGGTATTTGTTTTCTCTAATTCGAATGCCAAACCTTCAAATCTACCTCGCCGTCAGACAGGCTTGAAGATTTAAAATAAAACATTTTTTTCGATCAAAGTGGGTAATCCTATAAATTGAATCGCCCTTTTGGAGGGCGGAAAATGAAATTAAAAAAATCAATATGATGTTGATTGGAAACATATTTAGATCTATGTTTTTCTAAGTAAAGGAAATTGCTAAAATCAATGATCTCCCAGCTGATCAATTCTGTCATTTTGGATTGTTGGATAGAAATGAATTTAGCTTCTGATTTTTCATGTTGTTGGTCTTCAATTAAATTATCCAAATAGCATGAAGCTCTGCATTTTGTGATTCCTTCATCTATGTTTATGCAAAACTTTTGAGTATAATCATCTCTGTTCCAATAAAAATCAATTAATATCCATGATGGCTGAAGTACGCCAAGCAGATAAATGAATATAAAAGATATAGAAAATAAGTACTTCACGATTGAAAATTAATTAACTATAGGTTCCTTCAATATGATTAAGATCACAATTGGTCAAATAATATCAGATATTACTATTTGGAGTTTTCGGATTAGCTTTTCAATTCTAATATTCGTAACTGGGAATTTGATAATAAACAACCTCAGGGCAAACCCAAAGGCATTGTTTACTATGATAATTCAAGCTGATGATTAACTTTCAATTTTTTATACTCTTTCCCAACTCCTTGGTTTTTCTCATTGTTTGAAATTATTTTTTCTTCCCATGATGACAGACAGAATTTATGAAGTAGCCCTTACCCCAAAGTTGTTTCTTTATGTTTGGACATTTGGAAAAAACATCTTGAGTTATTAAACATTTTATAATTCGAATAATTTTAGTTGTACTATACTTGGGAACTGAATGAATCAAGAAATGAACGCGGTCTTTATCGGAGTATTTTAAACTTTGACAAAGGATTGGTTTTTGAATCATAATCTCATTTTATAGCATATTCTCGAAACTAAACCCACTATGCTATATATTGCAGCATATCAAACTTCTGATCAATCAGGAGGATTAGTTCAAACAATCGTTAAAATCCATAGGCTATTGAGCTATTTACAAAAAGCATTCGAATCAGATTCTCTTGTAGATATTAACAAATAGCAAGCCTATGGATTATAGTGTAACCATTATTCTTAATTGAGCAAAATGAAAGAATTTTTCTTTATAATATTTCTATTCTTTTTTAGCTTATCTGGAATATCCCAAGAATTGGATATGCCCATTGTAAATGAATATCCCAAAAGAGGAATCTACAAAACCTTTGAGGAGTTTAAATTTAACATTCCTAGTGTCACAGACACATTTCATATTGAACGTAAGGCTCGTACACAAGAAAGATGGGAAGGTACTTATTCATTAATACCCAGATATTCAGAAAATAATAAAAAAGTAAAAAAAGTCTGGGGTTTTAGTGATGGTCAAAAGATCTATACTTTTCATCAATGGGAATTCTTCGAGGTTAAAATAGATAGTGGTCGAATTGGGTTTTACGCTTACAAACAATTAGATAATTCAGGAGCAGCATCAGCTGGTGCACTTGGCGGGGCGATTGGAGGTGGAATTTATGCTACCATTGCAACAAATAACGCAAAGAAAAAAAGAATCTACTACCAAATTAATCCAATTATCCAATTAATGGAAAATTAAATTCTTCTCGAGATCAAATTGATGGTTCAGGCCTGGAAGGTCAAATGACCAAACTAATCCTATATCGTAGAGGCAAAAAAGAGATGAATGAACCTTTAAACATATTAATAAATGACAGTCTGGAATTCGAGCTAATTCCTTATTCAATTAAAGAGATTGATGTACCTATAACTCCTAAACCTTTGAAGATCTGTTATGGAAAAAATCCAGATCAATGCATGGATATGGTAGTTATTTCTAAGGATATTAAATACCTTGAAGGTTCAATTTCCAGTAAGCTCGCTCAAACAAAACTTGAGGAAGTTAAAGTAGAAGTAGGCGAATTCTATTCTAAACAGGCCAAATATTATCAAGATAAAAGAGAAAATAAGGATAACAATAGATAAAAAATATTAAAATTTTATGCCATTCGAAAGTTAATTGGTGTCTGGAATTCGCCAACTATTATACTCATCGGCGTACGCTTGCAATATCGTGACATACAAATTTTCACTACGTTATTAATTTATTTTCTTCTCCTTTATTGCGAAGTGAAACGAAAATGGAAGTACACATCACAGTGGTGTTCAAAAAGAATAGAGATTTGTATCAAATCGTAGAAAAATCGTCTGATTATTAAAAAAACATTATCAATTCAGCATTATCTTGAATTATCTCTACGAAAGAATGTCAATATTAGATTATTATAAATTATACACTAATAACCTGAAATTCTTTAAAATCTTCCATTTTTACTCATTTCATTATTATTTCATTCTACTAATAATATTGAGAATTTACTGATATAGTGCAACCAATTACCTTAATAATCAAATTTCGCTATAAAAATCAGGGTCATATGATCTACTCAAATGGAATAACGTCATATAAAGTAAAAAACTTTACATACGCTATTTTGAAGACCCTTTGTAGAATTTGAATTTATTTCCTAAAAACAGGCCCCTCCCTATACTTGATCACGACATAAAGCAAAAGCATTAATTACCCCAAAGGAGTATACATAGCATACTTTTAATGTTCAGGATTTAAAACTCGTTGTAACCAACTTATTATTGATTCTGAATTTTTTCACGAAAGGTAGTTCATAATGAAAAGACAGATATTATTTCTTTCAGCATTTTTAGCTTTTTGGAGCATGAGCACTGACATAGTGGGCCAATGCACCAGTGCAGATATCATGGAACCCGGCTTCAATTTTATTACGAGTAGTCGTGGTTGTGCACCATTTACCATTGAGGTTCAGACATTGTATCTTAATACTTCCCCCGGCACCACCTATCAGGTCGATTGGGGTGATGGCAACTCAGATAATTATACGCATCAAGTTGGTAATGTTAATGGACCAATAATAAGTCATGAGTATGTAGATGCTCCCGTTGACTGTGGATACCAGGTGACCATAGAAGTTGAAAATGCCTGCAATCCTTTGGGTAGTGTTGTCCTGGAACCAATCAATGTAATTGTCTGGACTGAAGATATAATTACTGCCGATCCTGATATTTACAGGGTTTGTGAGGGTTTTGCCTCAAGCATAAATTTTACAGATGCCAGCAATTGGAATTGTTTTCCCAGACTTGATTTACGAGAAAATTCTGACCCAAGATGGATTCAATGGATTTATGGAGATACCATAAATGCCAATAGAATCCCGGGTATCAGGGTTGATGGAATTGTTCCCGGTGGATTTCCGTATTATGATCCTTCGGTCGGCTTGGACCCATTTTACCCGGTGATAGACACAGGTCGGGTTAGTCTTAATGTTCAAATCCCAGCTACCGCATCAATAGGAAATGATTTTTACGTAACTTTAAACAACTGGAATACCTGTAATCCATATGATGCTGATCTCACAGATGGAAATCCACTTAATCCTGCAACTGCGGGTGGGGACAATCCTGCCAGAACCACAAAATCCAGAATTGTAATCGTTGCCAGCCCCACTCCGGATTTTGTGACAAGGAAAGAAAATGGTGGTAATCCAATTACCTGGGATTTTTGCATAGATGATATCATTTATTTCGATGATGAATCGACAGGCCCAGGAGGTTCTGCATTGGCACGTACATGGGAATTTTATGATGGACCGACTATAGCAGATGGGCTTTTGGCAACAAATACAGATGTAAATCCTACTTACACATTTTCCAAGGGAGGAATGAAATTGGTGCGATTGATTGTTGGAGATAACAATGCGGTAGGTGGTTGTAACGCCATTGTTGAAAAGCTGGTGAATGTTACTCCTACCTCCATAGCGCAAATAAGTGCAACGAATACAAATTTTTGTAAAACACCAGGATCTACAGAAACATTTTCGGTAACATTTAGTGACGTTACAATTGGTTCGACAGTTAACACAGAGTGGAAATGGGAATTTTATAATGAGAATAATAATTTAGTCCGCAACGAGCCTGCAACAGGTTTTTCTTCTGGTGCTGCGGCAACTTATTCACAAAGCTATTCTAATACGGGAATTTACAAAGTAGTATTAATTACCAGAGATATTGTCACAATTTGCGATACACGCGATGAAGTTAATATTGTAATTTATAACAACCCCGAGCCATCATTTGTATTTGCTGATATCTGCGAAAGTTTGCCAATTGAATTGATAGAGACAAGCACGCTACAGGATATCAATGGCAACAAGATGGTGCGTTGGGAATGGGACTTTGACTATGACAATATTACTTTTACGGCCGATACTACTTTTGACAATACCAGGCCAGATACCCTGACAAGAGCATTTAATTTCGGTGTCCGTCAGGTGGCCCTAAGAGTTACTAATGATCAAAATGGTTGTAATGCCATGGCTGCGTCAACGGTAGAAATCTTTCAAAACCCAATAGCCTCATTTACCAAAGATTCTTTGGAAGGTTGTAGTCCGCTCGTTGTTTCTTTTGAAAATACAGCCATTGGTTCTCAGCCAGTTGCAATTGACCAATATGTTTGGCGCATTGACTATGGAACCGGATTCATTGATACCTTAAAAGCTAACCCTTCGGTTCTTGGGTTTTCACCAATCACGATTGCGACATTTGAAAACTGGTCGATATCTGCCAAAACCTTTAACATAAAATTAAAATCAATATCCCAAGATGGATGCGCATTTGAAAGTGAGCTGGATTCAGTAAAGGTTTTACCTTCGATAAAGCCGGGCTTCTTTTATACAAATTACGAACCTTTGGGTAAAAACTGTGCTCCTGTTGAAGTCAACTTTCAGGTTGATGATTTTACAGCAAATTTACTTCCAATAGATTATACCTGGACAATTAGCTATCAGGATAGCGTGATCAGACAAGATAAGAACGCTGGGTCAAACTCACAACTCACACATACTTTTGAAGCGATAGGAAAAGGAATCAATAATTATAGTATAAACTTGATTGCTGATATTAATGACATTTGTGTAGGAGATTCTACAATAAAAGTAAACGTAAATCCAGTACCGGAATCAAATTTTACAATTGACACCATAGAGTTTAATTGTGATGTGATGATTTTGGAAATTGATGCTAAGGATAAAGGGCTATTGGAATATAGATGGACTATCAATAAGGGCGGGATGGTATTTATAAATACAAGCTATGGAGATCGTTTTACATATGAAGTCCCCAGACCCGGGCCTACCTCACTCAATCTAGATTTAGACATAGACTTGCAAACAGTAAATTATGCATTTTGCGAAAGTGCCATAACTTCACAATCTCTTGTTGTCCCATCGCAACCTCAGTTGTCGGCATCATTTGCGGTCAACCCTGAAATGCAGGTTTTTCCCAATGCGACTGTCACCATAAATAATACCAGTACCCAAACAAATGCTACTCACTTTTGGGATTTTGGAAATGGAAATACAAATACTGACGAAAATCCAATATCTCAGGTTTATGACAAACCGGGTAATTATACCATAACTTTAAACCTTGATCAGGAATATTGTCAGAGTGCAGATTCTGTAAATATATTTATCCAGCCGACTGCTCCGATAGCCGATTTCTCATATGGGCCGGCAAAGGGATGTGCACCATTGACAGTCAATTTTAGCAACCTTACAAAATATGGCGATCCTGATGGTTACATATGGTATTTCGGGCAAAATGAAGGCATATCAAGAAAAGAAAACCCGGTACATATTTATCGTGATCCTGGAGTTTATAGTGTGAAATTGGAAGCTACTAATGAATCAGGAATTACAGATACTGAAGCAAAAAGGATGATAATTGAAGTTTACCCAAATCCACATGCAGAGTTTCAGATACGACCTGAAATTGTAAAACTACCGGATGATCCAATTTATACTTCAAACTTATCTTTTGATGCAGATTCATACTACTGGGACTTTGGCGATGGTGCCAAATCTTCAGAATACGAACCAAGTCACACATATTTAGATACCGGAAAATATGATATAGCATTGGTTGCTATTACAAATAACGGGTGCACGGATACTGTAATATATGAAAACATAATCGAGGTAATCGATGGAAATGAAATACAAATCCCCAATGCATTTACCCCAAATCTGGACGGCCCAACCGGTGGAAGTAGATATGCAGACGGCAGAAATGACGTGTTTTTTCCAGTAACGGAAGGTGTGATAGCCTACAAAATGCAAATTTATAATAGATGGGGCGAGTTGCTTTTCGACACAGAAGACTCAAACAGGGGATGGGACGGATACTACCGAGGAAAACTGTGCTCTCCAGATGTCTATATTTATAAAATGGATTTCAAATTTATCGATGGCAGGGAAGTGATGAAATTTGGAGATATAACACTCATTCGATAATTGATAACATGAGATATAATAAAATATATATTGCGATTACTGTTCTTTTGCTTTTTGCTTTGAAAGCAAATGCTCAAGACCCTATGTTTTCGCAATATTATGCCTCTCCTTTGTATCTCAACCCCGGCTTGGCAGGATCAGTCAAGCAACCTCGATTGATATTTAATAGCCGAATGCAATGGACAAAATTACCTAATGCATTTACAACCTATGCTGCCTCAGCGGATTACCTGGTTGAAGATTGGAGCAGTGCTTTTGGTATTCTTGCCTTAACAGACAAAGCGGGATCGGCTAATTTAAGGAATACCTCTATTAGCGGTACTTACGCGTCTAAAATAAGAATCACCGAAGGTTGGGTATTCTCTCCGGGAGTAACATTTGGCTACGCTTCCAGGTCTATTGATTTTGATAAACTTATATTTGGCGACATGATACAGTACAACGGGCCTACTACTGACGATGCCATTGGGCAATTGGGCAATCAATCTTACTTTGATTTCTCTTCAGGAGCTGTTATTTACAATAAAATCATGTGGGCAGGTTTTTCTGCCTATCACATCAACACGCCCAACTACTCGCTCTTAGGAGAAGATGTGCAGCTTCCAATGCGATTTTCTGTGCATGGTGGAATGAGGATTCCTATTAAACATTCAATCCTCTCGGGATCAAAATTGAGTAGTATCGCACCATCTTTTATATATAAAACCCAAGGAGAATTTAAGCAACTTGATGTTGGAGCAAATATTATTTTCGATCCTATTATGGTAGGTTTGTGGTACAGAGGCATTCCTGCCTCCAAAAATTACAATGAAAAATTTAGCCAGGATGCGGTGATTTTTATATTGGGTTTAAATCTCCAATTTATTGAAGTGGGCTATAGTTTTGATTTTACCATTTCCAATATTGGCCCGCAATCAGGAGGGTCACATGAGATTTCCATTACATTGTTACTTCCCGAAATAAAGTCTACCAAAGTAAAACGCCGAGATAAGATCTTGCCTTGCCCAAACTATAATGGATTTCAGTGGAATGATTGATTTATTGATTTCAATAACTGACGAAGACCCCCTTTCAAGTAATAAGGCTACCTAAAAATTAATTTATTATAAATATCCATAAGCAGCTGAGTTTACCTTTTAAAAAGAAATTTCTCGTGAACTCTCCTTTTCCCATTCTTTCCCCTCCTCAGAGTCACCTTTTTAGGGACTCTGAGCTATGGAGAATATTAAGCCTGCCTACCGGACCATAGCGGTCAGGTTAAGAGTATAAATGTCTCATAATG
>CAZDRA010000012.1:0-21779 GCA_964507705.1 uncultured Roseivirgaceae bacterium
CTTTCTTAAATCTTATTTCTGTAAAAAAATCATCCGCATCTAAAAAGGAGATATATTCCTGCGTTGCTTTATCTATCCCTAAGTTCCTTGTTGCCCCTGCTCCTTTATTCTTTCCGCCCTTATGCCTGAAAAGTTTTACACGGTCATCCTGTTTTAACATCCATTCACAAACTTGAAGGGATTCGTCTGGGGATCCATCTTCAACTAGTACTACTTCCTTCACTTCATTATGGACTAACGCACTTTCTACAGCACGCACTAAAAATTTTTCCGCATTGTAAACTGGTATGACAACGGAGATATTCATATGGAAATTTTTGATGATTCAATAATTTTTGTTAGCCCATCAATATGACGCTTCATCGAAAAATTATTTTTTATTCTTTCCTTTCCCTTCTTACCCATCTCCAAAGCGGCATCTCTATTTTCCAGAACCCATATCATATTATCTGCCATTGCATTAATATCCCTTTCACGGCAAAATAAACCTGTTTCTCCATCAATTACTACATCCGGAATTCCTGCATGCTTTGTACTAATAATTGGTAAGCCAGCTGCGCTTGCTTCCAAAATAGCAACAGGAGTACCTTCCATATCGCCGTCCTGCGCTTCAATGGAATGCTGCACAAAAGCAATGGATTCTTTTAAATAATTTTTGTATTCTTCCGGACTGATACGACCAGGGAGATTAACATGATTTTCAATTCCCAAAGCAAAGACGAGGTCTTTGCAGCTGTCTAACAATGCGCCATCTCCAGCTATAACTAATCTTGCTTTTCCATATTTCCGAATTACTTTATGGAAGGCCAAAATCAATAAATGTGGAGCTTTTTTTTCTACAAAACGTCCAATAGCTATGAACTGATTATTAGCAGATGTCAGCTTTACGTTAAAAAAACTATCATTAGGCCCATAAGGGTTATAAACAATCTTTTCTCGCTTGCATCCTATTAAAATTAATCGGCTAGTCATTTCATGGCTAACTGAAATCACCTTTGTCGCATAATCAAACATTTCATTATATTGTAATTTATGCTTTTTCAACACACTATGCCTCACTGCATCAGCACCATGAAAATGAACAATAAGAGGAATGTTTAGCACTTTGCATACAGGCAATACCTCTGCGCCCACCATCCCATACTGCGCCAATACAACATCAATTTTTTGCGACTTTAATAAGTTAATAGTTTGATTTATAGGGTCATTACCTCCTATTCTGTCAATTATTCTTTTTAAGATGCTTGACGATATATATTTTCTCCCCTCCAATCGAAAAGGCAAATTCCCTCCATACAATTGCACAATTTCAAAAGGGAGTAAATCTATCTGAGCTTTGACGAATGTCTCACAAGAGGAATAAGGTTTGTTTGTAACTATTGCTACTTTCATTAATATTTGAATTCAATAATATATTTTTCACTAAATATCCATCTCGACTAAATACTTACTTTTTCTGCTCTCCCATACAATCCTGTTATCATCTGTCCTTTCATAAAATCAATCTTTTCTAAAGCCTCAGTTTAATTAATTTCTTCATTATCCTTAAAGCGCCCTTTGAAAGCCAACAGTGCTTTCTTTGAGATAGGAGATCTTTTTACCCAAAGTCCAATCATCTGTGCCATAGCAAGATGCCAACCACCAGTAGCATGAATTTCTATATTGGTGAATCCGGAATTACGTAAATGGCGTTCCAAAGAAAAAGGTGTGTATCAGTGTTCATCATAAGATAACTCAACTAAACCTATAGTAAGATGTAATTTTTAGAAAAATTTTATATCCTATTTTTTTAGATGCTTTATATAATAATGGTGCAGGAAGACTTAGTAAAATTGGCAATTTAGCTATATTCAAATAACCACTGTGCTGAATTTTTGATAAACAAAAATCATTACTTTCAAAAAAGTACTCTTTGCTGATTAATCGTCTTTTCAATAAAAAATTATTTAGAAGAATATGTTCAAAGTACCTGTAAAAAATCTTTTTAGGAGTGTTATGCCTTATTGTTGATTGATCTGTCACTCTGAAGTAATTGACCATTTCAGGATCGTAAATAACTTTACCACTAATAAGTGTTTTTATCCATAGTATCCAATCACCCATCATTCTGAATGTTGTGATTTTATTTACTTCCTTCAAAACAGGTGCTCTCTTCATCAGCACTGCACTGGCATTAGGTATTGTATTTCTTCTATACAAATATTCTTTTATTTCATCTTGACCTTCATTAACAAAATATGCCTCCCACCTTTCTGAAGGCATATCAATTGATTTATAGTTGTAAATACTAATAATATTACCTTTTCCATTAATAATAACACTTTTACCATATACCAAATTTATATCTTCTTTTTTATCAAAATGATGTACTGCCTTATCTAAAAAATATTTATCGGCCCAGTCGTCACTCTCTGCAATCCAAATATATTCTCCTCTTGCCAGGTCTATCCCCTTCTTCCATTGTTTGAATGGACTTTCTGAATTTTTTTCATTGACAATAAAATGAGTAACCTTTGAATGGTTTGCATAATCGGTAAGCACCTCAACACTATTGTCTGTACTGGCATCGTCAAGTAATATGACCTCAAAATCTCTATAGATTTGTTGAAAAATGGAATCCAAGCGTTTCTTTAAAAACTTGGCATGGTTATAATTAGGAACGATGATGGAAACTAAAGGCACTTTATATTTTCTTACTTATGATTACTTCAATATACTCTGCCCTAACTCCAAAGCGCAAATCGTTTAAATACTCAATTGTACTATCCAAACCACTCTCTTTCTTTATAAAATCGACAATATCGTATCCCCAATGCATGGCAACTGGTGAACCTTTAGGGTCAACAGGGTTACCATGAAATTCAGCGGTTTTAAGGAAAATAGGTGACCCATCTTCGGCTTTATTAGCCCACCTTTCAGAAAGCTTAAATTTATTTACAATCGGTACGGTAAATATATGGGCGCCCCCTTTTTTCAATGTGCGAGCAATTTCACTAAAGGCTTTTGAAGGATTATAAATGTGTTCCATCACATCCTGAGTAACAACCAAATCAAAACTTTCATCATTAAATGTTTGCATTTCAAGATCAATATTTACAGACCCATTAATTATTTCACCTGGTTCTTTATTTGGAAAGTACTGTGAAGAAAGATAACCAAGACATTGGTTTTTCAGTTTTAAACTTGTCCCTCTTTTTCCAGGGGATGACTCATGAATTCTAAGAGATTTCCAGTTAGGAAAATACTTTTCAATCACGAGCATCAATGCACGCTCCCTTGGTATTGACTTGCAATTGGAACAAATAAAGTAATCTCTGAGCCAAGGATGATAGGAAATAAATTGAACTTCCGAGTCACAGCAAGGGCAAAACCCATCGTTCGCTATAAAAAAAGAATTTGGTAATAGTTTTTTTAAAAATGCAGGATCAGCCATTACCGATTTCAATACTGTTAGCGGGATACCTTTAATCAAGGCAATAAAAATTTTCTTAAGCAGTTTTTTACCTTTTAAAAACATTGGATTCAAAATTTTCTAGTATTTCTTTTGTTGCCTTTAGATAGCCGTGCCCCCATTTTTCACAAGGCTCTAAATGATTTCCTTCAGCCCATTCATTCCATGCATTTATAAATATAAAATTTTCTTCTACGGAATAAGGAGTAAAAGCTGAAACAATAGCTTGAAGCCAGACTTTATAAGTAACAGGATTGGCATCCTTCAAAATAACGACGTTTTCTTTTCTACGTGAAGAGTTATCCCATGAAGGCATTACGCACGGGTATCTTTTATATTTACTAAATGCAGTTTTATTACTAATCTGACCTTCTACATAATGCTGGTAAGAATAAACCCTGTTTTTGTAGTATTGACTAACTCTGTTGTTTTTTAGCCTCCTAAGAATCTTGCTAATAAAAGGTTCCCTTAATTTCTCCGGTAGCTGACTCCAATCTGGTTGAAAATCCAAAGCCGCATCAAAACCATGGAGCTGCGGATTAAAATCTTTCTTAAATCCCTCAACCCTGATTAGGTATAGTCCATCTAAACCTACCTTGGTAGCCAGTTTACGCCACGTGTCAATTGTTTCATTAATGTTTGGGAACAACTCAGATCTATAAATCAACAACACAGGTTTATTATCTACTTTGATATAGTTATGGCTTTTGAAAAATTTGATAAAGTAGTCAAAGTGTAAAATATCATCTTCTATAGAGTAGTTCTGTTGCATCAGTACATTTTTTTCTTGACCATCCCAAGTTCTGGTCCAGTTTTCATTTGCCCAGCACAAGCAAAAAGGAAAATCCCAACTTTCATCTTTCAGTATCAACTCAAGTGGCTTTTCCAGTAAAAGTTTTCCATTAAACCAATAGTGATAAAAGCAAAATCCACTAATCCCATATTCTTTAGCCAAATCCTTTTGCTTGTGAAGACTATCCAAATTACTAAGATCATAGTAATCATTATTCAACGGAACATGAGGTTGGTTATGTCCATAAAATATTGGTTTGGATTTTTTTACATTTGTCCATTCTGTAAATCCTTTGCCCCACCAGAGGTCGTTTTCAGGAATGGCATGAAACTGAGGGAGATGGATGGCAATAGATCTAATGCTTTTCATAATTCAATATTTTTCTAATGAATCTCCCAATTATTCTCGCATTCCTATGCATTAGCATTCCACTTATATACCATGGAAAATACTTATTAACATTTATTTGCCAATCGTTTTTAAATTCTGTATCAAGGGTGTTAAAGCATGAGCCGTCTTCATTATACGTTGCAATAATATTATTAATAAAGTCTTTCCGAATGGTTAGATCATTAAACCATTTCATATTAAAATGCCAATCAGCCAACATCTTATAACGTGTATTAAAACCATTATACTTTCTAAATAAATCCTTTCTAACAAAGATTCCCTGGTGACAAATATTTCTGCTCAATAATTTAATTTTTGTAAACTTACCATCATATTCTTTTTCTGAATGCTTAAACAACACATTGCCATAAATTACATCTGTTTTTTTTGTCATAAGCATAGATACTCTTCTCAATACCTCAATATCATAAAGTTCATCATCTGCTCCTAAAAAATATACCCATTCTCCCTGGGCAATTTTTACACCTTTATTCATAGCATCATAAATACCATCATCTGACTCAGATATCCACTTCAGATGCGAATACTGTTTTAAAATCTCAATGGTGCTATCAGTACTCCCTCCATCAACTATAATATGCTCCCAGCCAACAAATTTTTGTTTTAATACTGACAAAATTGCGTTTTCAATGAATTCCACCGAATTATAAGATGGAGTAATAATTGAAATTTTTATAAGTGTCTCCACAGTGTCCTAAGCGTAGCCTTATTATTTCCTCTTTTCTTCTTTACATATATAGCCTTGTCAATACCATATTTGAACTGAACAAAATCCAATTGTGTAATTTCCTTCCTAAATAATTTTATATACACCTGATAAAAGGTGGATAATTTTTTATTATTTATTGATTTTAGAGGGAGGTAGTGTTTATCCATATATGTTTTTAAAAAATCATCCCCTAAATAAGAATGATAGCCACTAAAAAAATTACACCAGTAATCATCACTTCTATCAAATAAATCTCGCCGATCATTCCCTGGACTTTCCATTTTTTGGACAGAAGCCTGATCGCCAAACAAACCCTTATACTTAAGGTTATTGGAATATTCAAGATATTTATCATTAAAAGATATATTTAACCAAGAAAATAGCGAATCAAAAAAATTACAATTGTTTGAACCTATTAAATCTTCGTAAAATACAGATTTTACATTGGGGTTATCTTTTTGTTTATCAATAAATTCCTGAATCATTTTGGGAGCAAATAGTATATCCCGGTGAAATTCGGATAAATCTTCATATGATACAATATTCCAATATCTTAATACAGACTCTAATACATCCAATGGATTTCTTTTCAATACTATGATTTTTGCATTAGGAAAATAATCGACAATTTTATCTGCTATCTCATAATATCGTGGAGTTTTATCCAAAAAAAAAATTGAGCTTTCAGATTTAACTGAAGCATATATATTTAGCAAAAACTCCCTTATTCCATTTTTAAAATCAATTTCAATATTTTTCTTTTTAAGAAAATCGGAAAGAACAATATTCAGGTATGCCCCATTATATCCTGATGTATTTACCGTTGGTTTGAAAATCGATAAAAAGGGTAATAACAACCATGGTTCGCTAACCGTATCTACATACTCATTATTTGATAACACAGCTTGAAGCATTGTAGAGCCTGCACGAGGTTGAGAAATAATGAAGATAAGCTGATCATCCTTCATGCTTGTTCTACTTTTTCAAAATCTACTAAATCTGCTACGCAAAGTGTTTTTCTTTTGTCAGAAAAAAACACGATTAGCTTTTTATAATAAACATCGCTTTTATAATCATTCTCTGAAAGAAAATCATAGACGTGTTGATAATTCCATAATTCATGCTTAAGCAATTCTTCCTTTGGTAAATTTGGCCTCATTTCAGGACCAAATATCCCTGAAAAGAATAAGTAACTTTCATTTCGCCAATAAAGCACTTTTTTTGCCAGACTTTTAACAGATTCATCAATTGGACTCTTCTTGGTTATAGTACTAAGTGCTTGTTTATATTCTGAAATAGTTTTACAGTTTATCGTAAATCCAAGGTTCATATAATACGCATCTCCAGCAAGTATGGGCTGTGCATCAAACAATACACATTCCAACCCAACTGTTCCTCTGACAGTTATAACAGCATCTGCAATTTCCAATACAGAATCTGTTCTTACATCAGGCGGTACCATCTTAATATTTGGTGTTTCCTCAATTAATTTTATAACAACTCCTTCTTCATCGAATATGCTAGAAGCAGGATGTGGTTTGATCAACCATTGTATTTTTTCTATTCGTTTAATAATGTGGAGTGTCTCAATGAACCATTCATAATAATCGCGATAAAGCATTGATGTGTCGGAATGTGGAGCATCGCTAAAAGCATGAAGCATTACAATAGCTATAGGCATAGAATCAATTAGTGATAACCTTTGCAATAACATTTCAGTATCATATACTTTCTTCGAAGAATATGCGAAAATTACATCATTTTGTTTAAACTCACCTAAAAATCTTTTTTTGACATAATTATCAGCAATACTTTCTGGTATCCTTCTAATTTTTCTCTCAATTCCATGATCTATAGAATAGTTATTGAGTCGGTGCTCCCATAAAGTATTTACAAGTGTTAAATGAGCTCTACTCTTTGAGATGAATGGTATTTTATTATTAATAGCAACTCTGGAAAAAATTCCGAATTTTACATAAAATTTATGACTGAGGCTTAGTAATTTTACATCGAAGTCTTTTAAAACAATGCTAAAAGAATGATATCTCCGAATTGCATCGGCAATGGTAGATTTTATAAACGCCGGCTGGAAATGAGCTAATGTATAAGTGTCCTTTTTAAAACGAATAATGCTATCGTAAACTAAATCACCTATGGGAATGTCATGTATTGATATCTGAAGTATATCCTTCTTATCAACGTATCTGTATTTAAGGCGATCCCAATAATATTTTATTTTTCTTATTGAGTACTTTTTAGGATTATATTGATTAATGTTAATAACCTCAGCACCTATAGATGCTGCAATGTCATTAACAAAACATCGTGAATTATCAGTTAAAAAAGCAACATTATAGCCGTACACCTCATGCACTGCTAGTCCGATCGCTACATTTATAAATAAATTATGTGAAGTATCTAATACTCCATCAAGTAAGATGTACGGTCTGTCCTTGTGATATTCTATCCTATTTTTTGAAAGCAACTTTAGGACCTTCAGGTATTTTTTTTTATCCATATTTTTATTCACAAGTAAATAATTGCTTTTAATGTACGCTACAATAATTGTCCCTACTTATACTTTTCTGAAAGCATCTCCTTAAAGGATTGTTATATAATAATTTGAGGATGAAATGACATTTTTCACAACCATAAATTTTGAATACATTAAACTCATTTTAAAGATTCTATTTGTAGGTTATTAACAATAAATCAAAAAAAAATCTTAGGTCAAGGTATTTGTACAAATACGCTTACCAATCATATCATAACAAATGATGGCCTATGGTTAAAACTTTTCCGTCATGAAAATTTCGAAGTTAATTTAATTTAAAAAAGATGATGCTAACATTGCATTTTCATTAGTAAGACAAGGAATTCCTTTGATTATGGGATAAGCCAATAAGCTATCTGGGCAATAATAACAATCATCTTGTTTAATTAATTGTTTTTTTGTATTCGGGCAAGCCAGTTGACTATTGTTAGATGGCCCGGAATATTCTTTTTTTATTATTAAACAACTTGTAGGGTTGGTGGAAACGATTGGATTTTCGAATCTTTCATGGCTGATTATATGATAACCAAGTTTTGCTGCAACTTTATGGAGGTTTTTAATATATCTATGTTTTTCCATTCTTATTTTAGCTTCATCTGATGCCCAATCATAACAAGGTTCATTAACCACGACATATTTACTTGAAATTCTATATAATTCTTTTAATGCCTCCTCCTCCCTCCCTCCATTGGGTTCTAATGAGTGATTTGACATAACGAGTTCTATGGAATTATCAGTGAACGGAGCTTCGAAAAGATCTCCTGTGGTCAGAATTACATTTTCTATATTGAAACGTTCCATGAACTTTTTTGCGTAATCAACTCTTGACCATGAAATATCAAAACCAAATACCTGATCTGGCCTATTAGGAAGTATAGAGACAACATTACCCAAAGTTATTGCCTCACCTACACCAACTAAAAGAAATGAATTGAACGAATCAATTTTTTCAATTTTGCTAACTAATTCTTCACAATATCTAATTTTTCTTTCCGGATTCGAATCAAAAATTCTAGTGTAGGAGCCAGCTTGCAAATCATAGCTTGTCATGATGCTATCAACTCTGCTTACATCATTTCCATATTTATTCCGAATGTACTGAATTATATTTTCACCTTTTTCATAGCGGTTTTTTAATTCTCCAAGTTCTTTGAGTAATTCTTGATTCATAGTTATTAGTATCGAAATATTGTAATCTATCAGTTTAATAAAAGGATTGCGTGTATTTCAGATATTTTAGGTGGCAGTTGTAAAAATCTCGATGCTTTAGTGTGCGCATCAAATACAATGATTCCTGCATCAATGGAAACATTTTTTGATATCCCTATATTTTTAGAATAATTCCTATTTCTACTTTGTCCAATAAAGTAAAAAATGCCATCGTGGGTTAGGCCCCTTGTAAATGCCGGAAAATCTCCAATTACCTTTGCATTGTTTGTTTTCAATAACCCTGGTAGGGAGTCTAAAACATGCAGACTCCCTTCAATTAATTTTATATTATGAGGCATCCACAAATCCTGTATTACCGGACCCACTTTCTCTTTTGTCAAAATATCAAATTCAAGGACCCCTCCATCGAAGATATCAAGTTTCCAATTTCCTGTTAACGAAAACATCGAAACATATAAGCTATCTTTGACCACACAACAGTCATTGCAGTGATGATGCGGTTTGTTGGATCTTTTATATTTATGTGAAATTGAGAACTTCTCAAGAATATTGAATTCCTCATCTAATGCTACCACGCCATCTAAATAGCTTCCGACTACAAAAAACCTTTTATGTTTTGTAGAATAATCTACACCATGAGCTCTCATTCCTTTAGGCAATTCTTTCGAACGTGTGATCTTGTAGTTATTGTCAAATTCAAAAATACCTAATTCCTGATCTACTGATATAAAATTATCTCCAAAGCGAATTAATCCGTAACAATTACCACTTATAACTTTTTTATGCTTCCAACTATCTCCATCCACTTCCATTTCATAAATCCCTCCACCATATGAATCAGAATCCTGTTTTGGGGAACCGCTTGAAAAGAGCATTTTCTTCTCAATTGTTTCCAACTCATCAATTATTCTAAGATCATTCAAAATTGGACTAACACAAAAATCCAAATTAGGTTTGAAACTCAAGCCCTCTAATTGCATTGAAACTTCTTCAAAAGATGTTGTGCATATGATAATAAAAGAATTTTTACCTTCTTCTGTTTCCAAAAATTCAGGCGAATGAATAGTTACCTCCAATTGCCTTTCTCCCCACAAATTCTTTGCGTTATCCACAATCCCAATTACCTTTTTACCAATTAGTATCCTATAGGTTTTCTCAGTTATATTCCCTGCACCAAAAAATATGATAGATCTACCTTTGATATGTTTATTTACATCTTGAAGAGATGTGAAAGGAATTTCTCTTTTATTTTTAGACATATTCAAATGCTCATTTTAATTGTTAAAAATCCAATATTATTCACCCAAGAATTTAGATTGTTCACCACTGCTTAAGTGGACGAGTCCATAACTTGATGGTGCCCCCCAGAGGTTGTCTTTCCACCATTGGCCATCTTTAATCCACCAAACACGAGGGTCTCTAAATCTATCAGCGACTTTATCAAATTTCTCCTCTGACCATCCCACATATTCCAACCATCGATATAAATCTTTAGATTTTATATGATCCATTCTTTTTACAAATTCTATTCCTTCTTCCCTACTCATTTTTCCGCTCCGGATATCTTTGCAAACATGATCAGTAGCTCTCCCGTAACCAAACTTTACGAACTTCATGTAATCATGGATACCATTCTCATGCATATCATCTAAGTTTGACATTCTTCTGTAAGTTCTTTCAAATGGTTCTTCAGCCTCTTTGAAACCATATTTTTCAATCATTAGCTTACCGTGCGAATTGGCATCCCATTTAAAGAAATTAGAAATATAAATTCCTCTGACATCAACTTTTGCAATCTCTTCATCAGACGGGTACATCCAAGTAAACATATCTCTTTTGTTCAATTTCTCGCCATATTTTGGTGCCTCTTCTATAAAGTCATACCATTCATATCCTCTCAAACAGTGTTCATGTCTGTATCTTTGTGTAAATTCCACCATATCATTGTAAGAATGCATTCCTCCCAAATCCATAAAACCATGTTCTCCCCAAATCATTAGTGGGATATTTTTTTGAACCGCTTCTCTAATTGGATAGGTAAAAATACCAGCGTGAGCATGCCAATTCATATCTCCCATTATTTCCATTCCTAATCGATTCATTTTTTTTAACACATCAATATTCGGAGTGAAAAAAATATGATCCGCACCAAAAATTTCTCTCATATTCAACAAATTCTCCATACCTGTTGTTGTGTAATTGTTACCATGATAAGTTACCAACAATGGATTTAGACCGAGTTCTTTTATTATGTGAATTTGAAAATAGCTATCCTTCCCACCACTCACGGGGATTATACAATCATAATTTGATTCATCATTTGACTTATAATCACTAATCAATCTTTCAAACATTTTCTTTCTTCTTTCCCAGTCTATTTCTAAAACCTGACCTGAAGTTCGACATGCTGTGCAAACACCATCTGAGTCAAAAGATAAAGGAACAGCTGAACTTGAAGTACCAACACATTTTGTGCAATATTTTATTTTTGGTGACATATTATCTTACGTTTATATTCTTTTTCTTTAATAATTCCTTTGCTCTCGGGTAACTTCGTTCAGTAAAATGAAATATATTCCCAGCTGCTATAGCTGAAACATTAGTTTCTTCAACTAAATCAACAAAGTCATAATAATCGCCCGCACCCCCTGCAGCTATTACGGGTAATTTTATACTTTCTACAACACGACTTATTGTTTCAATATCGTAGCCATTTGCTTTCCCATCCCTGTCAATGCTATTAATAAAAATCTCACCACATCCCTCCTCTTGACAAATCTTTACCCATTCAGTTATTTCCATTTCAGTACAATAATTACCAAAGTCAGTGAAAACAATTGGGATTTTATCAATTATCTTGTAATCAATTGAAGCTACTACACATTGACTCCCATACTTTTTGGCAGCTTCATTTACAAGGATTCTATTTGTCCTGATTGCAGTATTTAAGGTTATCTTATCCGCTCCATTTTTAATTCTTAAATCAATATCATCTATATTTCTTATCCCTCCACCAAATGTTAATGGCATAAAACAAACTTTTGATATTCTTTTAATTATATCTTCAATAGATGAGTATGATTGGACCTTATGGTCATCCCTTCTTAAATCATAATTATTTTCTGTACTGATATCAATGTATATTAATTCATCAACCTCCCATTCATTATACCTATTAGCCTCATTAATAATGTTTCCAATATTCTGATGAATCAAAAAGGATTCACTTCTAACAATTAAGCCGTTTTTAATGTATAAAATGGGTATCAAACGTTTTTTCAGCATTACAAATTGTGAAAATTTCTAAATATCTGTAATCCACTTTTCTGGCTTTTTTCAGGATGAAATTGTGTTCCAAAAATATTCTCATATTCAACTACTGAATCAAATTCAATTTCATATTCAGTTTTACTCACTTTGGCCTGTGTCTCTTTTACATAACAGTAAAAACTATGAACAAAATAGAATGCCGCATCTTCAATATTTCTTAACAATATTGAATCCTTACTTATTGACACATCATTCCATCCAATATGTGGTACTGGAACTAAATTAACCGCATAATGAAATGGTAAAACTTCACCATCTAAAATTCCAAGCCCTTCATTCATTCCAAACTCAAAACTTCTTTTAAGTAGCAATTGCATTCCCAGACAGATTCCTAAAATTGGTTTTTTTTTGACCAATACAAACTCATTGATTTCCTCATTCAACGCCATTTCATTTATGTTTTTCATTGCATTTCCATACGCACCTACACCCGGCAAGATTACTTTACTGCATTTTTTTAATTGGGTTGGCAATGAAATAATGGTGTTTTTGATTTCAAGAAAATCCAATGCATTTTGTACAGATGCCAAATTTCCCATCCCATAGTTAATTACACCTATCATTCTAAATCTTTTAAAAAGCTCCAATTTAACGCAGTACCTTTTTTTATATCTTTATTCACCTTCTTCCCTAAAACCTCCTGAAAATATTTAGGATGAATACCATAACCTGGCCTTACAGACCTTATATTATTTTCAGTTATCACTTCTCCCATTTTTATATCTACGTTCACATACAATGACCTTGAAAAAACACGACTTTTTACTTTAGCTTTAGATAAGCTATAATCTACAGTTCCAATGGCCTTTTCGGCCTCTCTTACACTTTTAACTAATTTTGCAAATTCTTTTTCATCTAGAGAGAAACTTGCATCTGGTCCACCAATGGATTTATCTAAAATAAAATGCTTCTCAATTATCCTTGCTCCCATAGCAACAGAAAGTGTAGGTACTATTGTTCCAAGAGTATGGTCTGATAAACCTGCTACAACTTTAAATTTTTTCGACATATCTTGAATCATAATCAAATTTGCGTCCTCAGTTTTTGAAGGGTATGCCGAAGTACAGACCAGCAAAATAATCTGTTCATTTCCAACCTTTCTACATGTGTCAATAGCCAATTCAATATCTTTTTTATCAGCTATCCCGGTAGAAATAATAACAGGTTTCCCCTTGGATGCAACATATTCAATTAATGGAATGTCTGTAATTTCAAAGGAGGCTATTTTATATATAGGGCAACCAAGATCTTCTAAAAAATCGACTGCTGTTCTATCAAATGGTGAAGAAAAACAAACTATGCCTTCTTCTTTTGCTATATTAAATAACTCCCGGTGCCATTCCCAGGGCGTATGGGCTTCTTTGTACAAGTCATAAAGATACCTCCCTTCCCATATTGTTCCTTTTATCTTGAAATCTTCATTTTTCACATTAAGTGTGATAGTATCAGCGGTATAAGTCTGTAGTTTAATAGCGTCGGCACCAGCTCTTTTTGCTGCTCTTATACTCTCTTTTGCTAATTCAATCTCATGTCCATGATTAGCTGAAAGTTCTGCTACAATAAAACAATGTCTTTTTTTAAATAAGTTCATAATAAAAATATTTATGTCTTTTCAAGCAGATAAACTAAACTAGTGGACTCATTTATCATTTTGATTCTTACATATTTAAAACCAGATTTCTCAAATGCTTTTATAGAAGCTATATTGCTTTTTTTTATATAAGCGGTAATAGGTTCTAAGAATTCATTAAAATAGATAGTTGTTGTATCTTTTAATACCCTCGAAGATAGTCCAAACCCTCTGAAGGATTTATCCAATAATATTCCAATCACTGTATTATTAGGTATATCATCCATTCTTATTAAAGCAGCCGGCGTATTGTCAAATTCAGCAATATAGAACCTTGTAGATTTTGATGCTAACTTCTTTTTGAACCATTTAGCATGTTCCAAGAATGAAATCTTTGCGGAATGAAAAGATTGCTTTCTCACCAGTGGATCATTAGCCCAATTATAAATTAAAACTTCATCTTCCGGAGTCACCTTACGATATTTCGGCTCACCTAAATTTACTTGACCAATCAACTTATTAATTCGACTATTTATTCGTTCATCAAAAAGCCTATATTGAGTTTCAAGCTGTACGACTACCCATTTAGAATTCTTAATACATACCCGAACTTTGTCAATAAAATTATTTATATCATAACATTTGTAATCTCCCCCGCCAAAAACAGCTCCCTTCTCCAATAACCCAGTATAAATATTCCTTTGATTATCAGTAAAATATCCTAATAAAAGAGGCATTCGCACTGCACATAATTCATAACTAATGGTACTAGCGGGAGCAATGGCAATGTTACATTCTAACATAACCTCGACCATTTCTTTTTCATTGAGGTTTTGATAAATTTGTAATTTGTCATGCTTAATTTGAAAAATTTCTCCATGCTTGTAGGCACTTCCAACCACAACATTGACTTTGTTGATTTCACTCAATTTGAGTAGAGCATTAACTGCTTTCAGAGTTATGTCGTTCGGATCTGCACCTCCAAAACAAATAAATGCGCAATCCATTTTATTTATTGTTCTGTTTACTTTTGCTGCATTGAGAAATGATTTTCTAAGTAAGGCATATTTGGTTCCTAGCCCGTATTGAGTGTATAACTCTGCCGAATAATCACTTTTCCTTATTATAGGTGAGTGGTTAATCACCAAATCGCAATACATATGATGATTTGCCAGGTCATCTATACAAATCAAAAGAAATCCGTACGATTTTAAGGCTTTTTGATAGTTACTATCAAAATGATAACCATCCGTTACCACAATACATTCTTCACTAGGGAACTTAAGTTGAATCCATTTAGGTTCTTCCTGAATATCTAAATTGGTTGGCACCAATAATGATGCATCCGTGTTCTTAAAATTGTCTTCAACAAAGGTTTTATTCTTGCTTAAAAAAATAGTGAAATATTTATTATTCAACATTTCTAGTAAGGCATATATTCTATACATATGACCTAACCCAATTTGAGAGTTACCGTCCGCCCGAAATATAATTTTCCTTTTAAGCATTCAATATCTTATACTTTAATTCGGCAATTCTCCAGTCTTCTTCAGTGTCGATATCCTGCACTTCCTCCTGCCCAATAATGATGGTATCTGTGTTGGTTGTCCACATTTTATCTTTCAAAGTTGAGACTTTAAGCCAATACCATTGACCAGCGTCGTGATATACCGATTCTAAATCCTGGGAACGTGCAGCCATATACTCAGGCCATAACATTGAGGTTTTTCCATTACTTCTTTTGAGCCCTCTCCAAATAGGGAATGAAAAAGGGACGACAGGAAAAACGGAATAAAGGTTATTTTCTATTAATTTTTTATAGCCTTCTTTCAAATACTTAATTTGAATAAAAGGAGCTGTTGGATAAATACAGCAGATATAGTCAAACTTTTTACCTATCTGCATATATTCATGCAATACCTCATGCATGACTGAGGCTGTAGTGGCATAATCATCTGAATTTCTATCACTTCTGAAGAAGGGTACCTGTGCGCCATATTGTTTAGCTATCTTGGCAATTTCTTCATCATCAGTAGAAACCATTACTTCGTCAAACAAACAACTTTTTAATGCAATTTCAATGGAATATGCGACAATTGGTTTCCCCACAAAATCCTTAATATTTTTTCTCAGAATCCTTTTACTACCTCCCCTGGCCAGTATTATAGCAATTCTTCTCATTTTATAAATTCAAGGACCTTTTCAATCACGTAATTCTGTTCCTTTTCAGATAATGTTGGATACATAGGTAGGCTCAGACAATTTTCATAGAAAGATTCAGCCATTGGATAATCACCTGCCTTCCAACCCTTCTGCTGGTAAAAAGGCAAAAGATGCACGGGGATATAATGTACCTGAGCAAATATTTGATTCTTCCTCAGATGGTTGTAAAGCCCCAGACGATCTGCTATCTGAATTATATATAAATGGTAGGCATGATTAACGCTTTTACTGACTATTGGAACTTTAATATGGTCATTGTACAAGAAATCTTCTCCATATCTATTGGCTATTTGCATTCTTCTTTTCAATCCATCATCTGCCCTTGCTAATTGACTAATTCCCAAAGATGCCTGTATATCAGTAAGCCTGCAATTAAATCCGAGTTCCTGCATTTCATAATACCAGCCCCCATGATTTTCTAAAAGTAATTGAGGGTCTTTGGTAATGCCGTGAGTCCTTAATCTCAAAAGTTTTTTATGTAGCCTTTCATCATTTGTAGTAATCATGCCTCCTTCTCCAGTAGTAATGTGCTTCACTGGGTGAAAAGAAAAGATAGAAGCATTCGCAAAAGCGCCATTACCGCACTTTTGTTTTTTTCCTTCACTATCAACAAAATATCCTCCAGGGGCATGACAGGCATCTTCAATTATCCATAAGTCAAATTCATTACAAATATTTTTCAATTCTTCAAGATTAACAGGATAACCAGCAAAATCAACTGGAATCACCCCCTTATAATATCCTCTGGGCTTGCCCTCGAGCTTTCCCCGAAGCTTTTGCATATCCATCAAATAGGTTTCTGGATCAATATCTACAAAATCAACTTCTCCTCCCGCATACAACACACAATTGGCAGAAGCTGCAAAGGTAATGGGTGTCGTAATAACTCTTTCTCCTGGCTTTAGCCCTAACGCTAAAACCGAAAGATGAAGTGCTGCCGTACCGTTACTTACTGCAATTGCATATGTTGCACCAACATATTCGGCAAAATCCTTTTCAAACTCATGGATTTTTGGGCCCTGGGTCAGGTAGTCAGATTTCAGGGTAGCTACCACGGCTGAAATATCGTCCTCAGTTATCTCCTGTTTTCCATAAGGAATCGGCTTCATTTGTTATACTTTAAAATCCGAATCAACATTTTTTACAATTAGTTTCCTTAAATCGGATATTGTGAGCCATTCTTTATTAGTCCCCGAATTGTAGGAGAAACCCGGTGGTACTTCTTTGCAATTATTTTCTGAAAGGTATTGCGCCTTAATCTTTCCATCATTTTGCAGAATCACATAATATTTATCTATATCAAGTGTATTGGGCGCATCTGAAGCAGTGATCATTTCCTCATGAATTTTTTCACCAGGCCTGATACCCACTTCTTTGATTTTCGCATCAGGAGCTATGGCTTTTGCCAGATCTGTGATCCTGAAGGATGGAATTTTTGGAACAATTATCTCCCCTCCTTTGGCATGCTCAATGGCGTGTAGCACCATATTTACGCCTTCCTCAAGAGAAATATTGAATCTTGTCATTTCGGGATCAGTGATAGGCAACTCCCCTTCCTTTTTTTTGCTGAGAAAAAATGGGATTACTGAACCCCTGGAACCCATAACATTTCCGTATCTAACCACCGAAAATCTCAAATCCCTACCCCCCTTAATGTTATTAGCAGCAATGAATAATTTATCTGAACAGAGCTTTGTTGCTCCATATAAATTGATCGGCGCTGCGGCCTTATCTGTTGACAAAGCCACCAAATTTTTTACATTGGTATCAAGTGCTGCGTTGATCACGTTCTCCGCACCAATAATATTTGTTTTTATGAATTCCATAGGATTGTACTCTGCTGCCGGCACCTGTTTAAGCGCTGCAGCATGGACAATGGTATCTATTCCCTCACAAGCTCGCCTCAGACGTTCTGCGTCTCTGACATCACCAATAAAATATCGAATGCTTGGATATTTATGCGTAGAATAAGTTTGAGACATTTCAAATTGCTTGAGCTCATCCCTTGAATAGATGACCAGCCTTTTTATATTCGGATAACTTCTAAGAATGGTTTCTACAAACCTCTTCCCAAAAGAACCTGTTCCGCCGGTAATTAATATGGATTTATTATTTAGCATTTAGTATAGATTTATTTAAATTTTCACAAGTACCAGACCATTTAGCATCGAAATGTACAGGTATAAAAGTATGTAACTTACTCCCAGTTACATTTAAAGTTGCTGCATGCATGAAACTACAATTGATTTTTTTATTATTCTGAATATTTAGCGTTGAAATATGTACGTTTAGAGAATACATTCCGGGAGCTAAATAATTTTCAAACTTTACATTTACATGCCCTGTCCTATCTTTGGTGTAATAAATGACATTATTGTTTTCAGCTGCAATAATGGCTACTCCTTTTAATTCGCGATCAAATATTGAGAATTGTATTCCAAACTTTTGTTTTAATTCCTTCGGTTTAAATTTGATGTCCAATTCAATAGTTTCAAATTGTTTTAACTTTATCTCTTTCTGAAAGGCATCAACATCATTATTAATTGAAATATTTAATAATTCTACCTCATCCCTTTTACCAATAATCTTAAATTTTTCACTACCAAACTTATTGAAGAATTGTTCAATCCCCATGGATAAATCTGTCCCCTGGTAGCCAATATGGCCGTGATCCATGTGAATTAATGAAGTACAAAGTCTACTCACCTGGTTCATTGCATGGCTTACAAAAATAACGGCACTTTTATTTTGCAATTCATTGATCCTGTTAAAACATTTGGCTCTGAATCCTAAATCCCCTACAGCCAACACTTCATCGATCAGCAACACATCCGGCTCCATCTGAGAAGCCACTGCAAAACCCAGACGCACCTTCATGCCGCTGCTGTAATTTTGTACCGGCATATCGATAAATTCATCAATCTCTGCAAAGTCCAAAATGGCATCGTACTTGGCGTCTATCTCTTTTTTGCTAAAACCCAGTACTGCGCCGTTGTTGTAGATGTTTTCTCTACCGGTAAGGATTGGGTTAAACCCAGCACCCAGCTCTATCAGTGCACCAATCCGCCCATGCATGGTTATTTTGCCTTTGTCGGGTTTAATCAGACCGTTGAGCATTTTCAATAGGGTGCTCTTACCTGCGCCGTTATGGCCAATCAGTCCCAGGCATTCGCCTCTTTTCAATTCAAAACTCACATCTTCCACCGCCCAGAACTCATCTTTGCGGAGCTGTCCGTTTTTCTTGCTGCCAAACAACTCGGAGGAGATGTCCTTCACGCCATAGAAGAGGGAGCGCTTGAGGTCTCTACAGAATTTTTTGGAGACGCCTTCTACTTTTACTAATATATCGTTGTTCATTTTAAGAGAGCTGAAAGTTGAAAGGAAAAGAGCTGAAAGGGGGTTGTGGTTTCAACTAAGTTCCTTTTTTGAGCTGTTGTCATTTAATTATAGTTTGTTGTTCTTGTTTATAAGCTGGAAAGGGGGTGTTGATTCAACTAATCTCTGCCTGCGGTAGGCAAGCTTATTCCATTTTTTGCTTTGAGTTATTTGCTTTTTCCTTTGAGCCTGACTGTCGGCAGACAGGCTATTTTCCTGTTTATAATAGGATCAATACAAGAGTTTTTGAATATCTTCCTTTAGAACCGGCAAGGATTTGCTTACGATAAACCAAAGAACGTCTGTAGTTACACTATCGTATCCATGAATTATTCGATTTCTTGTGTCCACAATTTTCCTGGAATCTCTTATTTCAATATCAGGTTTTATTTTTAATATTCTGGATAGTGCTTCACCAATAATTTCTAAATTCCTCTCAACAGCTTTTCTTGTCTTGAGATCTTTTTCAAATTCAAAGAAATTGCGTTCCTCTGGAAGAAAACTATAAATTTCATCAATAGATCTTTCAATATCTTCAAGCCAGGTTTTGATTTCAAGCTTCATAAATAATTCTTTTGCTTCTGTTTATGCTTTGAATCAAATAAGAATTCTTTAAACCCTTAAGCTCTAATAAATCAATAGGCCTTTTTAGTAAATCCTGTAGTTTAAATTTTAGTTCAAAATAGTTTTCTGCGTAATCAATAGGATCAGCTGAATTGATATCGACAAGCAAATCAATATCACTATCGGCTTTAAAGTCTTCTTTGATCACTGAGCCAAAAGCAATAAGGTTGCGAACCTTATGATCGGCACATAATCCTTGTATACGTTCTATAAAATTATCTAAGTACATATCAATATTTATGTAAATATATTATTTATTCCTCACGAGGCAGGCTGAAAGGGGGTGTTGTTTCAACTAATCTCTATCGTTTAACTTGTTTCCTTTCAGCTATTTTGCTTTGTTTCCTTAATACTTTTTCCTATGACCATTGACTCCGTGTCATCCTTTAATCCAGTAAATCCCTGCCTGCGGCGGGCAGGAGTGATTCAGACAATGTAAGGCACTTGCATCATCCCAGGAGATGTCCTACCATAGAAAAGGGAGTGCTTGAGCTTCCCGATAATTCGGGAAAGAATTTTTTAGAGACGCCTTCTACTTTTACTAGTACTTCGTTGTTCATATTTTAAAATAGGGGAAAGGAGCAAGCCTGTCTGCGGTAGGCAGGGAAAAAGGGAAAGGGGGTGTAGCTTTGGCAATTTCCCTACTTTGAGCTTTTATCAATTGTTTAAAGTTTGTTGTACAATATTAAGAACTAATAGGGTGGTACTTTGAGATTTTAATAATTGTTCATTGCTGGGTTGCTAATCAATACTGTCACTCCTCAAATAATAATGCTGGCATCTTTGACGCTACATTTCATATATAATAACATCCAATTCTTCGATCGTTCTGAATTGTTTATCAGCTGTTAAAAATGGTAGCTTGTAATAAAAAGATGTCGCTGCAATAATGGAATCAGGTAACTTCAACTTCGACTTTTTCTTGAATCCAATAGTTAAATCTTTTATTTCATGACTGATATCTATATCAAACAATTCTTTAAAAGTCCTCTTATAATCTTTTCTGATTCATTTGTCAAACTTGGGAATGAAAGAAGTTCAAGTTCTGTTACAAAGGAAATAACAATCTCTTTATCCGAGATCATGTCAATTACTTCCTGATCTCCTTTTAAATAATATATGAGAATATTGGTGTCTACAAAGATCCTACTCCCATTCATTTCTCATCTGTCTTTGATATTCTAACGGATCTATATCAATTTTTAATTTTCCCGCATATTTCTTTATATTCCTACTGCGTGATTTAGAAACCGCATCATTTATACTTTTTTTTATCTCCTTTGTAGGAGTTCCTTTTTTTATTATTGTTACCATACTATTCATATTTGAAATAAAGATAGCAATTACTGACCGAAATGATATCAATAAAAGTCTTAATATATTGATTCCGGCTCCCTGATTGGTGTTTTGATTTACACTTCTCTGTACTTAAACTCCTATAGGCAGGTTTGGATGAGATGTCCTTCATGCCATAGAAAAGTGAGCGCTTCCCCAATATATTGGTGCAGAACTTCTTGGAGACGCCTTCTACTTTTATTAATACTTCGTCTTTCATAATAGATTATAGCT
>CAZDRA010000012.1:21879-55429 GCA_964507705.1 uncultured Roseivirgaceae bacterium
GTTTCCTTTTCCCTTTCAGCTTTTTCCTTTTTTACTTTCAGCTTGTTTCCTTTTTCCTTTATTGTAATTATTAAATTTATCTCTTTACATCCCAATATCCTGTCTTATCACTTCCTACTCGTTTAAGGATACCCAATTCACGCAGTTTCCTGATATCGCGTTTGATAGTCTCTACACTAACATACAATGCATCGGCTAACTGCTCTCTGGTACTAAATTTATTAAGCTCCAACATTTGTATAATTCTGGTCATCCGCTCAGTTACAGGGTCAGTTACAGGGTCAGTTACAGGGTCAGTTACAGGGTCAGTTGCATCAGGAATCTTGCTTTCTATTTTTTGTTGTTTGTATGATATTTCGACAAAATATCCTCCACTATTCTCCATGAAATCAAACTTCATGGTAGGATATCTGGCAATTTGCTCCCTCACTCTACGATATCCACTACCGTATTTTTCTATTTCCCTTGTTAGGTAAAAGGCTTCGGCTATAAGCTTATTTCTTGTTTGAGCCTGATAGTTATCGGTTTTTAAGTCCTCTATTGTAAGCCCTCCATATAGTTTTCCGGGATTGAATATGCTAATAGAATTATCAAAAATTTTAATCTGAATATCTGTAGGGCTTGTATAATCTCGGTGAACGATTGCGTTCACAACCAACTCACGAAGGGCTGGCAATGGATATTCAAAAATTTCGTTTCTACGTGTACTTTCTCCAGTAATCTCAAAAGCTACTTTTATTTGAGAAATGATAAACTGCATAGTCTCTTCCAACACTTCAAATAGCCCTCCCCTAATCATTTTATCGGCAACAATCAAGGTTGAGGTCTTAAAACGACCTACATGAACATTATACAACAAATCTTCTTTTGAAAAGAGAAGCATAGCTGCGTTTGTTGGTTTATCTCTTTTTATAAGCCGTAGCTTAGCCAGACATTCAGGAAGAGTACCCTCGAGGGAGAACCTTTTATTTTCATTAACTCGCTTTATAAAGCCTTCCACACTTCGCATGTCAATGTCTGTCAATTGAGCTTCCTGCCAGCAATAACTATCCCACGACGTTTGTAAAGAAGCGGTGTACAAGTCGCTAATTTCCGTTAATGAAAGTAAGTGGTTGGCATTTTGCTTCCTACTGTAGTATCTTCCTTTAAATGAGGTAGGTTTGAGTGGGAATTCCTTTATCTCCATTGCGACAACGATTTTACCTTCCAATTGAAGAATTTCAATATCAGGAATTATAGAAGGTTCGGTATGTTGCTTAATTTCATTTATCCATTTTTGTACACTTTCTTCGCCAATTGATACACCAACAATTTCTTTTTTATCAGAAATTCCAAGTAATATTTTGCCTCCTTTGGTATTGGCAAATCCAACAACTGTTTCAATAACCGACTTATTAAATGAAGATTTGAACTCTAAAGATTCTCCTTCCCCTTTAGATAAAATATGTAATAGTTGTTCCTTATTCACTTAATCTGATGGCCCTACTTTTAATCTACTTATTAATAAATTTTACTTTTCAATATAAACAACACCAAAAATTCTCTATTCAATGTTTGATTCAATAATCGTCCCTCTCTGGAAGAATAGGTAAAACCCAGTACCCAACTCAATCAGCGCACCTATCCGGCCCGTGCATGGTTATTTTGCCTTTGTCAGGTTTTATAAGACCATTGAGCATTTTTAGTAGGGTGGTTTTGGCAAATCTCCATCTTTGAGCTTTTTTGCTTTCAGCTATTTTGTTTGTTTCCTTTTTCCTTTCAGCTTGTTTCCTTTTTCCCTTTGAGCTAATAATTAGAAATATAGTACCCGCCCATTTTGGGGCTACCTTTAAAATAAATTTTTGCCTGCCCTTTTAACTTACTCAGCCATCTTTCCATGGTTTTTGGGTGGACGTTGAGTGCTTTTGCAATTTGTGGCGTACGCATACCCGGCTTTTTAGTAATATAATCGATAACAATATTTACTCCCTCATTTACTCCCTCATTTACTCCCTCATTTACTCCCTCATTTACTCCCTCATGATTTCGTTTTTTATAAACTGTAATAAAAGCTCCTGTCTCTTCTTTCCATTCTGGCAAAGGATTATTATTTAATTTACAAGAACTGGCTATTCTTTGGAATCCACTTCCCCAGTTTTCAATTATCCCTGCTTTGTAAAATATCTCGGCAATCTTTTTGTTCCTGGGTATTGATCTTGTCGTATCAGGCAAATTGGCTATACGCAATTCTTTTGGAAGCAGGCCTGGGCTCCAAATCTCAAGGCTATGATCGTATATCCTAATCTGGATATTTCCCGAATCTTGATAGTCGCGATGCACTATCGCATTATTGATACTTTCCCTCAATGCCTCTATCGGATAGTCCCATAATTCTTTGCGCTTTGATTGACCATCCAATACTACTTCCATATTAATCTGACGTTTGATGTAATCAAGAAGATCAACAGATTGTTTCAATAAAGAAGAAATAAAATCTTTCATGTCCAAGACCTTTGACATATCGCTCCCTTTGAAAAGACCTGCCTTGGCGCACGCATTGTGCAAGCTTAAATCATCTTTGACAAAGCATAGATATTCTCCTTTGAGTATTATATCTGAAGTTTTATAACCAATATCATTTATTAGATCAATGTCAATACTATTACTATCGTCACCTTCATATTTCATTTGGTCATAGTCTGGCCTTTCATACCTCAAAGCCAAACTCCTGATTTCATTTGCTGACATGATGAGATTGGATTTCCCAACCCTTGAATATGCTCTATGAAATGCAAATACCGGTTTAAAATCAGAAGGGTGGACTTCAATTTCTACAATTTCTCCCAAGGCAAAACTTTTTACGTCAATTGCCGGGTACAAAATAGGGTCGGTATTCATTTGCAGTTTGTTCACAAAATCTTCTATCGTCCTTTTGCCAATTTGTAGATTAGCAGTAGAACCATCATCACGTAATCCAACAATTACTTTACCACCATTCTTATTTGCAAAAGCTGAGAGCGATATTACTATTTCCTTCCACATCCCAAATGATGCTTTAAATTCAATATTTTCTGATTCGTTGTTCATAAGGAGATGTAACTTCAACTGAAGTCCTTCTTTTTTCCTAATTCCGTTTATTAACCATTTGTTGTTCAAAATTAAAAGCTGAAAGGAAAAGAGCTGAAAGCTGGAAGGGAATGTAGTTTCAACTGAATTCCTTCTTTTCCTTTGAACTTTCAGCTATTTATTTTTCTTCCCTTTGAGCTCTTTTCCTTTCAGTTTCAAGCTTTTTCCGTTACTATTTTATCTCTATTGAATTTATTAAACCCTTTAACATTTTTGCTATTTCGAAAGCCTGAAATTCCATTTCATCCAACTGATCTTTAGCGATCCAATTTCGCAATTGAAAAAGATTGAGCAGGGTAACTGTCTCGTACAATGATCCCCTTGCAATGTATAAATACTGTCGAAACTCTTTTTTCGAAAATCGTCCTTTCCCTTCTGCTATGTTTTGTGCAACAGATGCCGATGAAGATTCAATCTGCTCAATTAATCTAAAATGCTTTCGATCTGTATTCAGGTTTTCTGTCAAATCTATAACATCATCTGCAAAATGAAGGGCCTTTTGCCATACCTTTAATTCTTTAAATGCAAAATTGTTTGTCATTTTGGGGTGTGGTTTTGGGAAATCTCCTTCTTTGAGCTGTCGTCTTTAATTTATTATTGTTTCATCTTTAAGAGCTGAAAGCCTGACTACCGCAGGCAGGCTGGAAGGAGATGTAGTTTCAACTGAATTCCTTCTTTTCCTACTTTTGCTTGTTTCCTTTGAGCTTTGAGCTTTTTCTCGTTGAGCTTTCTTCCTTTGAGCTGTCTTTTTTCTCAACTCCCAATACGCTCGATGATCATGGGCATAGATATTCGAAATATCATGAGTGCAAAAAAGAATAGAAAAGCAAAGACAACGGTGTATATTAAAAAGCTATCCAGATTCACAACCGATTGAGAGGTAAACCAGTTTCTTGTTTCTACCAATAGAGTGGCCATTGGATTAACTCTCATAATCAACTCCACCATTCCTTCTTTTGGCGGCGGATAGATCACTGGAGTTAGGTACATAAGAAAAGGTAAAGCAATCCCCAGTCCCTTTTGGACATCTTTATATAGCATCCCCAATGGGGTCAATATTAGTCCAATAGAAAAACCACAAATGATAATACTGGCGATACCGGGTAATACCCAAATCACAGAAAGTGAAATCGTTTGCTTAAAGGCTATAAAAATAATTGCCAGTAAAAATATTTTGATAATTACGTTGAAGAATACCTCATAAATACCAGACAGCAACAATCCCTCACGCGGAATATTGATTTTGATGAGCATGGCTTTATTTTTATTGATGGAACCCAAGGGAGCCATAATTGATTCTGTAAATATTTTCCACAACATGGTACCTACCAGTACAAATACAGGGTATGGAATGGCGGTTTCTCCAAAACTCATCACGTTATTGCCTCTTAAAAATATCCATAGAGCTGCCGTAACCAAAGGAGGTAAAATTGCCCATGCTATACCCAAAACCGATTGTCGGTACATGGCTTTAATGTTTCTTTTAAATAGTCGATAACCCAATTCATGGGCTTCTGGTAAATCAGTAAAAATATCTCTGAAATGGCTGATCACTGATCTATCAGTGGTGTCGGCACTGTAGATTGTTACTTTTTGATGTTGATTCAAACTAATATTTTTTTGATTTTATAAATTGGTTGTGTCGGGGTAAATAGCAATACCAAAATATTCGATAAGCTTTTTCAATTCTTCACTATCTATCGAATATCATTTGTAATGATTCAATATACTAATCTCTCTGAAAAATTAAATTGTTGTTATTACCTAGATAGTGCTATAATAAAAGCTAGAAGGCCTGTAATCGCACCGATCCACCCAAGTGTTTTGCTGATATTTGGAATAGTATATGTTTGAGATGTTCTGGCATCTAAAGCCGGAACAACGATGACATCATTACGCTGGATAAAATAATTTTCGGAATTTAATGTTTTTTCATCCAGTAAATTCATATATAATATTTTCGCTACCCCGTTTTCATTTCGAATAATTTTCACATTGGCTCGATCAGCAAATTCGCCAATATCTCCCGCCAAAGACAACGCATCGAATATCGTAATGGTTGGATCAAAGGTTGTGAACCTCCCTTCATTGTTGACTTCACCAACAACGGTAAAATGATAATTAAGTAACTGGATGCGAACCATTGGTGCTTCGTAATATCCTTTTAAGGCTTCCTTGAGTAGAAGTTCTGCTTCCGGAATGGTCAAGCCCGATAATTTCAGAACACCAATTTCCGGTAATTCCAATTTGCCATTTGCATCGAGTGTGAATCCCGTATTCTGCCTATCCAATATCAATGAAGAGATTACTCCATCTCCAGAGTTCAAATTAATTCTATTATTAAGGTTGGAGTTTCTGCCCGTGCCATCTTGATCTATTGATCGATTATACTGATCTAATTTCCTTATCAGTCCCAGATCAGTTTCGTATTTCTTAATAAAATTGTATTTACTTTCTGTAACACTTGCCACCCTCAGCGATATGATGTCATTGGGTTTTAGATAAAATATTTTTTGCTTAATGATATAACTTCGCAAAACGGTATCTATTGGATTATCTCCTTTGATATCATCGCCGTACTGGAGATAAGTCAACCTTTTTGTAGGTACGCAACTACTCATCCAATATAGTATAACTACTAACGCCAAGAATCCTTTTACCAACTTGATATTCATATTTATTTATTCAATGAGCTATGATTTAGTTGACTTTTTCCAGAATGGGCTTTTCTTAGGTTCATCGTCATAATAGCCATATCCATAAGCACTTCCATAGCCATAGCTGTTGCCATAATAAGCTCCGTAATCAAATTTTGTATAGTTCACATCGTTCATGATGATGCCCAATTGCTTAAACTTTCCTGAATGGTACATCTCTGTGATTGCGTCCAAAGATTTTTTATAAGTAACATTTTGTCTTACCACAATCAGCGGAATCGAGGAATGCTTGACAAGCTCTACCGTATCGGAGACCAAGCCAATAGGTGGGGTATCAAATATGATGATTTCGTAATGTTTCTTAATGAATGTTACCATTTCCGACATTCTGGAAGATGTCAATAGTTCAGCAGGATTTGGGGGAACATGCCCTCCGGGAATTATGTCCAGTCCTTCCTTTTTGCTGGCGTAAATAACATCTTTTAGCTCATCTTGTCCGGAAAGGTAGTTACTCAGTCCATGAGATCGCTCCATACCAAAGTTTTTTGATAACGCAGGTCTGCGCATATCCGCACCAACAAGCACGGTTTTTTTACCCATGTTGGCATAGGTATAAGCCACATTTATCGAGCAGAATGTTTTCCCTTCGCCACTGATAGATGATGTTAACAGTATAACTTTTGCATCCTCATTATCGGGATTCATATACTCTAGGTTGGCTCTGATTACCCGAAAAGATTCAGATATTTGCGATTTAGGATGATCGTTCACCACGAGATTGGTCTTTCCGACATAATGACCCACAGTACCAATTATTGGGATATCTGTATGCTTTTTGAGATCCTCCTTGCTCACTATTTTGGGATTGATAAGGTCAAAAAGAAAAATAAACCCAATAGGGAAACCTAAGCCAAGAAAAATAGCAATGATATATATTTTATTAATATTGGGTGAAATCGGAATTTTACTATAGTAGGGTTCGGTTACCATTTGATAATCGGAAGTGGCAGAGGCCATGGAGATATAAGCATCTGTCTTTCTTGCCAATAACTGGTTATGTAGGTTTTCATATAATGATTTCATCCTTTCCTTATTTGTAAATTCCCGGTATTCTACTTGTAAATCTCCTACCGATTGAATATAAAATTCTGACTGAAGCTTTATCTCCTTCATTCTTACTTCATTCAGTTCTTTTAGGTTCTTTACACTTTCATAAATGTTTTCTTCTAATAACTCATATTTTTCATTTCGCCGGATAACGAGTGGGTTTTTGTCGTTAAACTCGTTTTTATTAAGTTGATCCTGCCATCTAATTTCCATATAATTTCTTACCAACTCCCCCAAAGGTGGCACCTCAATCCCAATTAAATTTGGGGCAAATATCGATTCCTCTTTATTTTGTTTTATATAGTCTTCTATGTAGTTGTAATAACTGTCCTCCAACAGCAATTTTGATTTTTGCTCATCAAGGCTATTTAGTTTGCCAATAATCAATGTAGACTCACTTATTTTTTCTCGGTTTGTCAATCGGAAATCGTCAATTTCCCCTTCAAAATTCAACAAGGTATCTGTGATGTCACCCATGTATCTATCAATGAAATTGATGGTATTTACCAGGTATTCATTTTTCTCTTCTAAACCCAGGTCAATCACAACCTGAAGATAAGTTGATAAAAAATCGAAATCCTTTTCTGGAATCTCGGTATTAACAGAGGCTGTTAAAATAGCCGAATTTTTATAAGCCCAATGCAAATTTAATTTACTGCGATATGCACTCATCAAAGTCCGCGGATGATGAATGATAAAATAATAACTGTATTCAGCATTAATGCCATTCCCATTGGCATGGCTTATATTGAAATTCCAACCTCCAAGTGATTGATCTGCATTAAATAAAAATGTTTTGTCCTTAAACCGTCGATTAATATGTTCTTCAGTCGAGCTAAGCATATATGAATGCTCATTGACTTTTTGTAAATAAATTTCCTGGTTGTAGGGAACACTCTTTGAACTATCGATGGTGGTAACTTTGTATGGGCAAGTTTTATAAAGCTCAGTTGTTTTTAGCCTTCCTTCTACAAAATAGGAAACATCAAAACCCAGGCGATTAATTGTTTCATTTATTCTATTTTCAGATTTCAGCAATGGAATCTGCTGATTTACTTCGATGCGATCATTAAATCCGCCTACGTCACTGAGCGTTGGTAAAACACTGGCTCCACGACTGTCAAATTTTCGCGATATAAAACTCGCCTTAACCACATATACCGGATCCTGATAACGGATAAATAAAAATGCGGAAATTATAGCAATGATCAGCGCAAGAACAATCCAATACCACTTGCGCAGTATTTTAGCAAGGATAATCTTGATATCCTCTATACTATCTTTCTTTTCCCAGTTAATTTGCTCTGCCAATTAATTAATAGTTGTAGATGCTAAATTATAAATAAATAACCATTTAGAAAGGTCTCTGTACGTATGCTTAGTGTAAAAATATTGCTCATCAACATTTATGCTTTCTCATACTAAAAACTGATTTGTCAATTTGCGGCGGGTTATCAATAGGAAATTGATATGCACAAGATATCAAATACCAGGCAGCTTTTAATCGCTCTGAAACATCTTTATTTTGCCAATAAGATTTTTGAGTATCTGCCTCTTTAAAGAATTGAGCTTTAAAATATGTTTTATCTAATTTGTAGCCGGCCATAATTTAACCAACCTTATACTTAAAACTGACAGTACAACCCAATTTCTCCACCAGTACAATCAATTTCTTTTTATCCAGCTTGCTGACTTTCCCACTCATTCCTTTGAAAGGCCCTTCTTGTATTTTTACCAATTGGCCAATTTCAAATTCACCGCAATTGATACTGACTTCTTCGCCTTTTTCTGTAATCTTTCTTATGGCGTCTATTTCATTTTCACGAATTATAGCCGGTTTTCCAAGCCAATACACATAGTTTAATACTCCATGATCCATCAGCACCTGAGTCCGCTCTAAGTCCGTAACGCAGACAAATACGTATCCCGGAAACATGGGCAATTGCACTTTTTTCTTTCTATCACTCCATTGTTGTAAGGTTTTGATCAAAGGGCAAAAAACTTCAATTCCCGAATCTGATAATCTCTCTGCAACTTTCTTTTCACTCCTGGGTTTTGTATAAATAGCATACCAATTGTTCATGGTTGATGGTTAGGTCGGTTCTAATTATTTGCTTGACTATCTTAAAATATAAATAAAATCAAAGACATATTTCTATTACAAGTCAAAAGGTAGCACAAACAATACTACTTTTTTTCATGACTTCCATTTCCCCAAACTAACAGCAACTCATTTTCATTGTCAATAATTTTATCAAACTCATTTTCTGAATACACCAAAAATCGGATTTTTCTCTTAATTAATCTTTCTGTCTTATCGATCAACTGAATCAGGTATTGCTGGTCAATATCTCCAACCAATATTAAATCAATCAGCCCACTATCCATACCCTTGGAAATATCACCTGTTATGTAAACTGCCTTCAGGTTACCTAACTTTTTGGCAATCCAATCGACTACTACATCCAAGCCAAAGTATTTGCGAACAATGCTGTTGATCTCGCCATACAATGGATGGGACTGGTTTACAGAAAATACTTTCTTATTTCCCATAACCTCTGTCTTCAGCATATTGGCCTCTTCAAAACGATTGAGCTCGAGTCGAATGGCATTACTGGAATCTCCAAACTCCTGCTCCAAACCTCTCAAATAAGCCGAATTTCCAGGATTGAGGAAAAATTTCAACAATAATTTGATCCGGGTTTTGGAAGTGATAAGGGTGTTGATCACAATAGAATTGGGTGATGCAAAAACGAAAATATTCAGCTTCGCCACATCAGTCCCATTAATCAATTAATAGAATGAGTAATTAAATTACTCAAAGAAAGAAAAAACATGTTTTTATTACAAACATTTGATTAGAAATTTTATTGACTTTCACAAAATAAATATAGCTACCGGGCTTTCAATATACTTTTAGCTCCAATAAATTTTAAAAAAGGGTGCAATAAAATGACGTTTTATTACAATTACAAACCATCTTTTTGAGAGTTGATGATTTGCTACGGCAGGGCGTTTTTCATCAACACTTTTACCAACGCCATTTTGGATATCAAATATTTCCTTGACGTATCTTCCTGCTGGCAAAGCACCCTGGTTCGGCGAAGGTTTAGTTTGGTGTAAACCCGATCGTTAAATTCAAATATATCTCCTTCATCAAGGTCTGCCAATGTGATTTGCTCACCTTCCTGCTCATCGTATTTCCGTAACACATGTACCAATTTTGCATCGGCATAAGTTGAGGCCTTTGGTTTTCGCATATGCTTTTTCAGGGGCAACAATATCTCATTTGGAAAAATCAGATCAGTCAAAACAGGCTCAATCAATTCTTTGAAATATGATTGCCATTCTTTCCCATGAGGCTGGGGTTTTCTGCCAAATCGTTCGGTAGTAAGCAAATGGGCGACTTCGTGAATGTAGGTAATCAGAAATGAAAATGGATTTAGATCAAAATTGACACTTATGGAATGCGATCCATTTCTATGGTCATACCGATAGTCTCCAAGCTTGGAATTCCTTTTTTTGGAAACTTTAAAATTAAATGGAATATCTGTCCACAGGTCAAGACAATAATGCACTGCATTTTCAGGCACATGTGCAATCAGGATTTGATAAAGCTTTTCCTTGTCTTTGTCCACCAACTATTTTTCTCTAAAAACAAGTTTGATGGGCACGCCGTCAAATCCGTAATTTTCACGCATTCGATTTTCGAGATATCTCACATATGGGTTTTTGATATACTTTGGGAAGTTGCAGAAAAATGCAAATACAGGTGTCTTTGTTGGCAACTGTGTAATGTATTTTATCTTCACATGTTTGCCTTTATAAGCTGGTGGTTTAAATCGTCCAATTTCTTTAAGCATAATATTGTTCAAGGAAGAAGTTGTCACCTTCTTATTTCTATCATCATATACCGACATGGCAGTTTCGATAGCCTTAAAAACACGTTGCTTTGATATTACCGATGTGAATATAATGGGTATATAGTTCAAAGTGCCCAATTTTTCTTCGAGCTCCTTTTTAAATTTATCGGCCGTACTATGATCTTTTTCGATCAAATCCCATTTATTCACCATCAGCACAATGCCCTTGCGGTATTTTACGGCAAGATTAATGAGGCTCATATCCTGGGATTCCAAGCCACTTTGTGCATCTATCATCACAATGCAAATATCACTATTCTGTAGAGATCGGATAGATCGAATTACGGAATAAAACTCGATATCCTCTTTCACTTTGGCTTTTTTACGAACTCCGGCAGTGTCGATAAGTAGGAAGTCTTTGCCAAACATATTGTACCTTGTATTGATCGAATCTCTGGTTGTGCCGGCAATATCAGTAACAATACTTCGCTCCTGGCCAATGAGTACATTTACAAAAGAAGATTTTCCAACATTTGGTCGGCCCATGATGGCAATTTTTGGTAGGCCTTCATCTTTGTTTTCATCTTCATCCTGAAAGTGCTTCACCACTTCATCCAACAACTCCCCTGTCCCAGAGCCAGTTGCTGAAGATACTGGATAAACATCTCCAAAACCCAGCTCGTAAAATTCCACTGCATTTTGAGCCTTCTCGGTCGAATCTGCTTTATTTCCTACTACCACCACAGGCTTATTTACTGTTCGTACTATATTGGCAAAATCTTTATCAAGGTCCGTAAGCCCTGTGATACAATCTGCCATAAAGACAATTACTGTAGCTTCCTTTAAGGCCTGCATCACTTGATTTCTTATGGCTTCTTCAAAAACATCTTCTGAGCCATGGACATATCCTCCTGTATCAATTACGGTAAATCCCTTCCCAATCCACTCTGCAAATCCATAATGCCTATCGCGCGTAACGCCACTTTCATCATCCATTATTGCATCTCTGCTCTCTACCAATCGATTAAAAAGTGTCGATTTTCCCACATTTGGCCTTCCTACAATTGCAACAATATTTGCCATGCTATTAATTCAGTTTTTTATTTGACTGCAAAAATAGAAAGAAAAATTATCTATATGGGTTTGCTGGAATTATTTAGCCTGGATAATCCAGGAGATAATTGAAGAAACATGAAAAGAGTTGGTAACTTTTGAAAAAAAGAAATATTAAGGAGCACTATTGGTTTGAAATTCATCAAGGAAAAGTTGATCGATCTTCACAAAAAATCAATTTTCCTGACAAAAGCGCTTTATGGAAAAAGCTGCTTTTTTGTCGCCAAGCTCAACTGCTCTGTGCCAATCTTCACATGGATTAGCTTCCAGCTGACTCAACTGATATTTTGTATTTCCCAATACTCTAAAATAGTTGGAATTAGCAGGATCGAGCTCTGCGGCTATAGCCAAATCTTTTACTGCCGGAACATAATCGGTAGCTTTAGCCTGGCAACTTCCCCTGCTAAAATAGGCATTGGCATCATCCTCATTTAGTTCTATAACCTTGGTATAGTCTTTTGTTGCCTCATCAAATTTTTCCATCTGCTCCAGCAAAATGGCTCTGTTAAAATAATTACTAGGGTTTGTCGCATCCAATATTAAAGCCTTGTTCAAATCGTTCATGGCACGCTCATTATCTTCAAGATAAATATATGCTTCTGCCCGACTGGTGTAAATATCTACCTGCTCGCTATCCAGCTTCAAACTTGCTGTAAAATCATCTATTGCCAACTGGTAAGACGCTTGTTTCATATAGCAAAATCCTCTGTTTTTAAAACCATCTTTTAAATTTATTCCACCTGTGATGGCTTTTTCAAGATAGGTGATGGCATAGGGGCAATTGTCGGAATAGTAGTACGATTGACCAAGAAAATATTGCATGGCAGGTTTCAGTTCTTCGCGCTTTTCGAGATTTGTAAAATCTTCTATGGCTTTCATGTAATTTCCATTCTGATAGTAGCATGTCCCTCTATTTTCATACGCCTTGGTATATTCACTATCTTGCTCCAAAGCCAGATTGTAATCTGCAATTGCCTCATCGTATTGCTCCATAAGCTGTTTGGACTTTCCTCGATTATTATAAAGCAAATGACTCTCAACACCCAACGATACTGCTTTATCGTAATCTAAAATCGCCCCATTATAATCCTTAATTTTAAACTTGGAATTTGCCCTGTTAAAAAAAGCATCTGCATGTTCGGGTTGGATATTGATGGCACTGTTAAACCTTTTTATAGCACCACTGTATTTTTTGGTTTCATACAACGCTACACCCAATGCATAAAACAATTCCGGATCATCAGCTCCCAATTCGACAGCCTTGCGCAGATCGGAACTGGCTTTCGCATAATCTCCAAGGGCATAATACGACATCCCACGATTTGAATATGATCGGGCATCTTTCATGCCATCTTCTATAGATCTGCTCAAATCAAAGGAGGCATTTTCATATTCTCCAATTTCATAATAGGCATGACCACGGCAATAAAATGCTTTTTTATAAGTCTCACCCTTACTTATTGCGATACCCAACGATTCGAGGGTTTTAGTATAATCTTCAAGATTGAAATAAGAAATTCCAAGCAGGGTAAAAATTTTGGTTTCAGCCTTACCATTTTTTGCTACTTTGCCCAAGTCGTCAATAGCAGCTTGCCAGTCTTGCTTGGCATATTTCAACATCCCTCTGCTCTCAAGTGCCGGGATATAATCGGGATTGAGTTCAATTGCTTTATTATAATTTGAAATGGCTCCTTCGGCATCTTCTACCTCTTCAAGACATTTCCCTTTAAGGTCAAATATCACTTCATTATTTATCCCCCGCTTTATCGCTTCATCAAAAGCAGCAGTCGCTTTCTGGCAATCTTCGAGCGCATACATGTCATATCCCAAATGGAAAAAACTTTCTCCTTGTTTATCACCCAATGCAATGGCCTTTTGGAGATCATTGGCAGAAAGTTCAGATTCTCTCATATAGTAGTAGGCATTGCCACGGCTTGAATATGCATCCATATCCATAAAACCCATGCCCTCCGATTCATTGACATCAACGATCACCTGATCATATCTTTTCAGTTTATAATTACATTGCGCTCTTTCCACAAATGCTCTACCTTCTTCTATTCCCAGCTTGACCGACATATTCAAATCTTCCAATGCACTCTGAAAATCATTTTCATCTTTTTTGATACTTCCTCTGTACCAATAAACTTTTGGCTCCTTGGTGTCCATACGAATTGCAGCATTCAAATCTTCCAATGCGCCATTGTGATCTCCAGTACTATATTTTGCAAGCCCCAACATTGCGTACAACTCAGCACTGGTTCCTCCCATTTCTTTGGCCAGGGTGAGCGAAGCAAGAGAATTGCCAAAATCTCCAAGCTCAAAGTATGCAGTGCCTTTATTGAGGTATGCTTTTTCAAATTCAGGATTTGCCTTTATGGCTAAAGTATAGTCAGCAATGGCACCTTCTGTCTGCTTGAGATAGTATTTTGCCTTGCCACGATTGTTATAAATTATTTCATCTTTCCGACCCAGATCAACAGCTTTATCGTATTTGGTAATTGCTTCTGCATAGCTCTTATTTCTAAAAAATGAATTTCCTAAAAAATAATATGCTTCTGCATCTTCAGAATCCATTGACTCTGCTTTTGACAGATCGGCAATAGCTCCCTCATAGTCCTTCATATTGTACATTGCCTTTCCGCGCATTTCAAATAATTGCACTTCCGAAATTTTTAATGATTCCGCCATATCAAAATCCTGTATGGCAGTTTTATAATCTTCATTGCCATAATTGATCTTTCCTCTTATAAAATATGCCTGGGACAAACTCTTATCCAACTCAATAGCTTTGTTGAGATCAGATCTTGCCGCACTAATTCTATCTTGCTTATAATTGAGTAAGCCCGAATAATAAAAGGCAGTCACATGCTTTGGCATGGTAGATTTTGTTTTCCCAAAAGCGCTGTTGGCTTTATTGATATCGTCCCTGATATATGCATCAATTCCCTGGATAAGGGAGGTATAAATTTTCAGTCCTCCGCCAAAATCGCTAACGGTCTTCGATATGGATTTTAGATTAGAAATTGTATTCATATTGGCTATAAACCCAGTAGAGCCAGACTCACCAAGTGAAACAAGAATGCCCTCAACATCACCTTTAGAATTCAAGACCGGACTTCCAAAAACTTTTTTACCCAGTTTTCCCTCCACAAGAATTGCAGGTCCGTATCCGATAAATTCTAATTTCTTAACTATTTTTTTTGATATTGTTTTTGTGGATTGGACGCCATCAGCATATATAATTTTTATAGGCGACCCTACTGCTGACATCTCGTTGGTGCTTTTTAACTTTGAGATTTTTGCGCTGAGCATATTGTCAAGTTCAAATCGTACAACACCGGTATTCGGGTCGAATCCGTTGATCTTATTTATTTTATGAATGCTACTGTCTTGAGTGATTGCCTGGGCAAAAGCACCTTTTTTAAATAAAGAGGCATAGGAGTACCCATGGTTGCCATCAATAAAAAAACCAGTCCCTTCATTAATAATGGTACTGTCACTTTTGAATACCTGAATATGAATAATTGCCTTGGCATTTTGTGCCAGAAGAAATGAAGAATTAATTAGCAATATGCCAATAATGCCAAACACAATTTTTATTCGCCCGATCATAGTCATGATAATTAAATTTATCTTTGGTTAATCTTCCGATTGAATCCTCACCAATTAAACAAATTTAATTTTTTAAACTGATTATTCCTGATTAACAATGGCTTAACCCATACAAAAATGCCTTTTAAAATTACATTGTTGTTTTTATCTCAACTACCCAGCGACTGTCGCAATCAATCTGATGGTTATGAAGCTTTCCAAAGCACCAGGTTTATTGTGCAAAGGGCCTGCACAAAACAATTAATACATTAAACTATGCCACGAGGGAAATTGCTTTTAAAATTTTTCAGAGCTTAATTTTTATTATTACCACATAGCCATTACTAATTAATTGCCAGCAGCTTACCCTGTTTAATTCCTTAGTTTATTGACACTTTCCGGTAGACAGGTGGAATCCCGAAAAACGGAGGAGGAAGGTCAGAAAATGCTTGCCCTAACCCCCGGACACCGTTCCGGGGCCTGTCTGCAAGTGGCAAGAAAACAAAATAAGCACACCAACTCAGCCAAAGCAACAGCCACGTTATTCTACAAATTCATACTCATCGGATGAGCCTGGGAAAATAAAGGATTTTTCATTGGTGGGGTTTTGATGGAATTCTATAGATAGTTTTTTTGCAAATAGCCAACAGATGCCGGAACAGGTCCGGCAATCCTTGCAGATAGCCAACTGTTGGCTTACCGGAGAGGCAGGAGTTCAGGGTGAAACTAACCATGGAACTGAAACTATTATAGTTTTAAAAGCGATTCCCCTAAATATGCCAACCATTTTTTGGTCGGTTGATCACAAATTTTTTTATTTGTCTAAATAAAAAAATCTCTAATAATTGTATATGAATAAGTCTGGAAAATCAAAAATTAAGAGAGTCCCCAAAAGAGGTCATTACGATGATGCAACAATCCATGAGATTTTGGATTCGGGTCAGATATGCCACATTGGATTTATCCATCATGGGCAAGCTGTGGTCATACCAACGATTTATGGAAGATCAGGAAATGAGCTATTAATCCATGGGGCGAGCATCAGCAGGCTTATTGTCGAATTGGAAAAGGGCATAGATATATCGTTGAGCGTGGCTCATGTCGATGGATTGGTTTTGGCAAGGTCGGCATTTCATCATTCTATGAATTACAGATCTGTAGTCGTATTTGGCAAAGCCAGACTTGTTGCTGATGATGAGAAAAACGCAGCTTTAAAGATCATTTCAGATCACCTGATTCCCGGAAGATGGGAGGAGGTTCGTGGGCCAAATGCCAAAGAATTGAAAGCCACAAAAGTATTGGAAATCTCCATTGACGAAGCTTCGGCAAAAGTAAGAACCGGTAGCCCTGAAGATGATACCGAAGACTATAAATTAGATATCTGGGCTGGTGAAATTCCATTGAAAAAAATCGCCCTTGATCCCATTCCCGACCCTAAACTAAAATCCGGTTTAGCAATTTCCAGCAGCGTTGCGGATTACATTAAGGAAAATGGTTGAATAATTATTTGAGAGACAGAATCAAATATTTTGATACGTAATTCTAATTTTGTTTTTGTGCTAATTCACGTAGAAATTCGGGAGCTAAATCGACGCCGTTATTCCATTCAATTGTCCAGCGATTTTGCGCAAATTTTTTAAAATATTCTACATTTTGTAAAGCCTTAAAAATTGGCCTATGATCAGTAAAAATTTTATTTTTTAAATCAACAATGCCTGTAAAACCATCATTAAAAGATAAATCAAGTTTATAATTTTCTTTATAATTCGCCTACGTGATTTTTAGAAGTAATACATCAACTATCAATTCAATCATTTTTACTTACTGACATTTTTATTCCCTCAAACTTTTCTTTGATCTTTTTTATTTCTTCGAACTGAAGATTGTCGAGTTTTATGGTCTTTTCAGCATTTTCAAATTTTAGATTTATCTCAAACAGGTTGATGCTGATATGCTTTATTTCGGCAATTGTAATTGATTCAACATCTTTACTTTTTGGCAATAAGTAATTAATTTTTTCTTTATCCCATTCAATAAAATACTTTCCAGATCGAAGATTCCAATATCCAATAAAGATAAATATACTTCCCTGAAGGGCGAATTGTAATACATTCCAATTGCTGAATACAGATCCTGTCAAATTTGTATTAATCCATATCAAAAAACTGATTGTAAGTAAAACCCCACCAAAAACGATAAGAAAATATGATAGCCGTTTTTTTACATTATAAACTTTAAATCTTTCCATTGTCCTTTCAAAATTACTTCTTCGCAAACTTAGCCCAGCTGTCTCGTAAAGTGACCGTCTGGTTAAAGACAGGTTTTTCGAAAGTTGTATCTGGGTCGGCATTGAAATATCCCTTGCGCTCAAATTGAAAATGCTCCAATGGCTTAGCATCTCTAAGGCTTGCCTCCACCAATCCATGTTCAGCAATGGTTAAAGAACCAGGGTTGATCAATTCTCGAAAATCCTTTTCCTGGTTTCCTGCTGGGTTTTCATCAACAAACAATCTATCGTACATTCTTATTTCCGCCGGAATAGCATGTTGTGCTGAAAGCCAATGAATAGTTCCTTTCACTTTTATTCCACTCGTATCTGACCCGCTCCTGGATTCCGGATAATATTCGCAGTTCAATTCTTTGATCGCACCTGTCTCATCTTTTACAACTTCATTGCATTTGATAATAAATCCATATTTCAACCTTACAACCCTACCAGGCCCCAGACGAAAGAATTTTTTTGGCGGATCTTCCATGAAGTCGTCACGCTCGATGTACAATTCTCTGCTGAACTTTACCGGTCTTTTCCCTGCATTTTCATCCTCGGGATTATTCACGGCCATCATATCTTCTTCCTGGCCTTCCGGATAATTGGTCAATATCACTTTGATGGGATCAAGCACGGCAAATACTCTTTGCGATATCTTATTAAGATCTTCTCGTACGCTGTGCTCCAGCAAGGCAACATCAATTACATTATTTCTTTTGGCAATACCCACTTTTTCGGTAAAATTTCTGATCGATGCGGCAGTATAACCTCTTCGTCGCATACCGGAAATGGTGGGCATTCTCGGGTCATCCCAACCCGACACAAGGTTTTCTTCTACCAATTGCAGCAATTTTCTTTTGCTCATGATGGTGTAGGTGAGGTTGAGCCTGGCAAATTCTGTCTGTCTCGGTCTGTAGCCATTTTTATCGTCAAGAATCTGATCTAAAAACCAATCGTAAAGTGGACGGTGTACTTCAAACTCCAGCGTGCAAAGCGAGTGTGTAATCCCTTCGATATAGTCTGATTGGCCATGGGCAAAATCATACATTGGATATATACACCAAGCATCTCCTGTTCGGTGGTGTGATGCTTTTTTTATGCGATATATGACGGGATCTCTCATATGCATATTTGGCGAGGCCATGTCAATTTTGGCGCGCAGCACTTTTTCTCCATCGTTAAATTCACCTACCTTCATGCCTTCCAGGAGGCGTGAATTTTCTTCTTCAGTCCTATCTCTAAAAGGACTGTTTTCTCCCGGCCTCGTTGGGGTTCCTTTGGTAGCTGCAATTTCATCTGCCGACTGGTCATCGACATAGGCTTTACCTTTTTTTACCAATTTCACTGCCCAGGCATACAATTGATCAAAATAATCTGAGGTATAATTTTCATTTGCCCAGGTATATCCCAACCAGCTTATATCTTCTTTTATAGCTTGTACATACTCATCTTCCTCAGTAATCGGGTTGGTGTCGTCAAACCTCAAGTTGCAATTTCCATTGTATTTCTGCGCCACACCAAAACTTAAACTTATGGCCTTGGCATGGCCAATATGCAAATATCCATTGGGTTCTGGAGGGAATCGGGTGAGTACTTTATCATTATGAAGCTGATCTTTCAGATCGCGCGCTATCATGGATTCAATAAAGTTTAATGATGGCTTTTTATTTTCTTTAGAATTACTTTTTTGATCTTTATTCATTGAACTGCTTGGAAATTGAATAACTTAAACTTGATATCTTTAATCGTAAATTTCCGCAAAGGAAAGAAAGAATAATTAATATATCAGCCCAATATTATTTAATTTTTAGCTGGATTGGATTGTGAAGGGAAAATTATGAGCCCATCCCGAAAACTATCGCTATATTTTTTTACGTCATTGCGAGAATTAATAATTTTTCCAAAACGCACAAATATGCTTGCAGTAGGTAGATTGTCAATGACGTTAAAAAATTTGTCTTTGTGGGGTCTTCCTTTTAGAGACCCAATAGCTCCCAGACCTGTTCTGGGATTTGCCTGCCATCTGAAATGATTTTTCTATTTGCCAACAGACCCCGGAACAGGTCCGGGGAATATCACCGTATTTTTTTACGTCATTGGTAGGAGGAACGACTGACGCAATCTCATTAAGTTGCAACATCAGACTGCGAGATTGCCACACCCTCCTTTGTCGGCTTCGAAATGACGAACACCAGCTTTTTGGAGTTGACTCAATTAAATAAATTTCAAATTATTGACTTCGACAGTAGAACTATTGTTTTCATAATATATATTTATAAATAATTGTTAATCTTGAAAAATGGTAAATTAAATGCCTTTGAATTAACATTTGCACACTTCTCCATGAAAACAAAAACCTTATGAAATTGAAAAACATATTCCCTTCCCTGCTAATTTGTTTATTTATCAATTTACCTTCAAAAGCCCAGGATGATGTTAATTTATTCGACTACTGGAAGTACTATTCTGATGCCGAAAACAGCATGTATAAAACTTCGTGTTCGCATGCCTTTGAGCAGCTAAGCAACAGAAAAAATGCAATTGCTCAACTAAAAACTAAAAGCGACATTATAGAAAGACAAAAATTAGTAAAAGAGAAACTACAGGAACTTATTGGTCCTTTTCCAAAAAAGACTTCTTTAAATGCTCAAGTCACAGGGGTTATAAAGAAAAAAGACTTTCGCGTAGAAAAGGTAATATTTGAATCTATGCCGGGGTATTTTGTTACTGCCGCATTATTTCTGCCTACAAAACGAAAAGGAAAAGCACCTGCTGTCATTTATGCCAGCGGGCATACGGCAAATGGCTTTCGTAGCGAAACTTATCAACATATAATTATCAACCTGGTAAAAAAAGGCTTTGTTGTCCTAGCGTTTGATCCGGTTGGCCAGGGAGAGCGTTTACAATATTATAATGAAAAAGAAGGTAAATCTCCATTCAGAGCAACTATCGAACATTCCTATGCCGGAGCGCAATGCTATATTTCCGGTTACTCGCCAACCAAATATTTTATTTGGGATGCTATAAGATGCATAGATTATTTGGTTTCTCGCAAAGAGGTCGATCCTACCAGAATTGGCATGACAGGGAGATCGGGAGGAGGAACTCAAACAGCATTTACAGCTGCCATGGATGATAGAATACTTGCCACCGCTCCTGAATGTTTTATCACAAGTATGGAATATGTATTAAAATCCATAGGGCCACAAGATGGTGAGCAAAATATTTTCCACATGATTAGCGAAGGGATTGATCATGCTGACCTTCTGGAAGTACGTGCACCCAAGCCAACTTTAATGGTTACAACAACAAGAGATTTTTTTAGCATTCAAGGAGCGAGAGAAACTTATAGAGAAGTGAAGAGCTTCTATGAAATTTTGGGAAATGGCGAACAAATGAATATGGTGGAGGATGATGATGAGCATAAATCTACCAGGAAAAACAGGGAAGCTATGTACGCTTTTTTTCAAGAGGCCCTTAACAACCCTGGAAGTACTGAAGATCTCGAAGTAGAAATTTTTGAAGATCAAGAACTATGGGCAACTGAGACAGGTCAGGTTATCACATCATTGGGAGGTGAAACAATTTATTCGATAAACAAAAAAATTGTTGAAAATCAAATAGCAAAATTAAAAACGCAGAGAGACAAAGAAGATTTTGAAACTCATGCAGCCATGGTAGCCAAAGAAGCCAAAAGATTATCGGGATTTACCAATCCAAATGATTTTGGAAATGCGGTATTTTCCGGTCGATATGCAAATAAAGAATATCTCCTGGAAAAATATCTGGTTCCAGGAAGTGGAGATTATATGCTACCGGCAGTCATTTACATTCCTGTAGAGACAAACAAAAATGAGGTGATTTTATATTTGAATGAAAAAGGAATGAGCCGCACAGCAAAAGAAGATAGTTTGTTTATTCATTCGATGTTAAACCAAGGATATACCATTTTGCTATTTGACATTCCGGGCATTGGCAGCTTGGGGCCTGGTTATTTGAAAGGTGACGCTTATATTGACCACACATCTTTCAATCAATGGTTTGCCGGCATACTTACTAATAAATCCCTTGTAGGAATGAGGGCGGAAGACATCATAAGGATCGCCAAATTTGCGCATACCAAATTTGAAAACTCCAAGACTATTTCTGCAATTGCTTCTGGAGCCATCGGCAGTGAGCTACTTCACGCAGCAGTTTTTGACAAAATAATTCAGCAAGTATGTTTAATAAAACCTTTTTTAAGCTTTGCTGATATTGCCATCACTCAAAATTATTCTCCGGCTTTCATACATTCAACGGTAGCCGGAGCAATTGAAAAATATGATATCTCTGATCTTATTGCCGCATTGAGCCCGCAAAAAGTTTTAATCCTTAATCCATTGGCAAGTGATGGGTCTGCTGCAAAAGAGAGTAACATCTCTTTTCATCTGAAGTACCCAGAGACGGTTTATTCGAAGGATGATGCTTTGGGAAATTTACATCAATCAAATCAAATATCTGATCAGGATATTTTTAATAGTATCACGAAGTGGTTAGAATGATGTTATAAAATTTCTTGTTCATTTTATCTAGGTAAACCCTCTTTATTGGTTCGTGAAGACACGAACCAAGGGTTGGGAATAGTTAAGGCAAGGTTAATATCTGCTGTTTTTCATGTATTTTAATAATCCACAAATAAGTCATACTTTTGCGGTCGATTAAAAATGCTGGGCATAATCCGACTATTCTAACAACCTTCTCTGAATACTAATTCTCTATTTGAAAATTAAATAAACAGGCTATCAGTCGTTAGTCGCCCTCTTTTATTGTAAAAAACCAATTGTTAATGAATAATTATTTCAATTTATTTGACCTCAATCAAAAGGTTCATATTCGTACTGAGATCTTATCGGGACTTACCGTAGCCCTTGCCCTAATCCCTGAAGCCATTGCTTTTGCCATGATCGCAGGATTATCACCACTTACCGGGCTTTATGCTGCATTTACCATGGGCTTGATAACCTCCATTTTGGGAGGAAGGCCAGGGATGATCTCTGGTGCTACCGGAGCTATTGCCGTAGTAATAGTAGCTCTATCAATATCTCATGGGGTAGAATATATATTTGCCACAGTGGTTTTTGCAGGCATTATTCAAATTGCTGCCGGACTCCTCAAGCTGGGAAAATTTATAAGGTTAGTGCCACATCCGGTAATGTTCGGGTTTGTAAATGGCCTGGCGATTGTGATATTCATGTCGCAGCTTGATCAATTCAAGATCCCTGACGCTGCTGGAGTTTTACAATATATGAATGGAGGTCCATTGCTATTCATGATCGGACTGGTTGTGCTGACGATGGTTATAATTTGGGGTTTGCCAAAAATCACCAAAGCAATTCCCTCATCTCTTGCTGCCATTATTGTCGTTTCGACCATTGTCATAGGATTTAATCTGGACACGAAATCAGTAGGAGATATCGCATCCGTAAAAGGCGGTTTCCCTCCATTTCATATCCCGCAGGTTCCATTTACCTGGGAAATGATAGTCATTATTTTTCCTTATGCACTGATTGTAGCAGCAGTTGGTTTGGTGGAAAGCTTGCTGACGCTAAACTTAATAGATGAAATAACTGAAACAAGAGGTAGGGGAAACAAAGAATGTGTGGCCCAAGGAACCGCTAACCTGATAACGGGTTTTTTCTCCGGCATGGGTGGCTGTGCTATGATTGGTCAAAGCTTGATCAATATATCTTCAGGAGCCAGGGCAAGGCTTTCAGGAATCGTGGCCTCTGTCATGCTTTTGGTTTTTATCATGTTTGGCTCGGGTCTTATTGAGCGCTTACCGATGGCAGCATTGACGGGTGTGATGATCATGGTGGCCATTGGTACTTTTGAATGGGCCAGCCTGAAAACATTTAAGAGGATGCCCAAATCTGATGTTTTCGTAATGGTATTGGTTACACTGATTACTGTGTTTCTTCACAATCTCGCATTGGCGGTACTCATAGGCGTAATCATTGCTGCCCTTGTTTTTGCCTGGGAAAATGCCAAACGTATTCGAGCCAGAAAATTTATTGATGATAAAGGCATAAAACATTATGAAATTTACGGCCCACTATTTTTTGGTTCGATAGGCGTGTTCAACGAAAAATTTGATGTTCTCCACGATCCCGATGAAGTCATCATTGATTTTTCGGAATGTAAAGTGGCAGATATGTCGGGCATAGAAGCACTAAATAAAATTACCGAGCGGTATGCTAAGGTTGGAAAAACATTGCACTTGAAGCATTTGAGTACCGATTGTCGACAACTACTTCAAAATGCAGATGATATTATCGACGTAAATGTGATGGAAGATCCGACATACAAAGTGGTGAGCTAGTGTGTTATTTTATTCGCCATGGACAAACTCTATTTAATTTGGAAGATTGTTGAAGTTTCGATTATAGTGTCATTTATAGTTGTGGCTTCACAAGAAGCTACGAGCTGAAATGGCACAAAATCAATAAATTCAGCCAGGCTGGAGAAATACTCGGTTCCATATTCCTGTGTTCCCTTGTAAAAAACCTGGTTTACCAATAAATACTTTCCGTTAAATTCTTTTTTCATTATATCAAACAGGGAGTTTAGGCTTGGTAAAATATACCAGATTATTTCACTGAACATAATACAATCATATTCTTTATAATTTTTCAATTCTTTAGTTATATCAGATACTGAAAAATCTAAATGAGGAAATAACTTTTTAGCTCTTGAAATTGAAGTCTCCGAAATATCGATACTTTTAGGTGTAATCCCCGTGTCTTTGTAAATCCAGTCAGCATAATATCCTAATCCGCAACCACATTCTAATATACTTTGAATGTTAAAATTTTTTAGATGGAGAATACCGGCAATTCTTGAATATTTATTGGGTTGCAAAGATTGTGTCCATGGGTCTTCGCAGTCTTTATACATAGATTCAAAACCTCCGATAAATTGACCGTCTTTAATTACATAGTCGTGATATGATTTTTTGCTCATCGTATTTTCTCCTATTCTTTATCGTTACTTATCTGAACCAATCAGAAATGACTTATTAAATCGACTTCATCTTTAGTTTTTTACGCAATTCATCTGCAGACTTTTTAAAATTATTATCTGTGTCGTATAAGTCATTGACTGTTTGAACTGCATGAATTACAGTACTGTGGTCACGGCCTCCGAAATGGTATCCTATGGATTTAAGAGATAAATTGGTGTATTCCTTAGAAAAATACATGGCAAACTGGCGCGCCATCACTATCTCTTTTTTCCTGGTTTTGTCTTTTAGCTGATCGATGGAAACTTTAAAAAATTCTGAAACCGTTTTTTGTATATAGTCAATCCCTACTTCAGAATCAATATCGTGAACAATACTCTTAAGGGTTTGTTTGGCTAATTCGAGATCAATCTCTTTTTTTACCAGCGATGCATTTGCAATCAATGATATGATTACGCCTTCCAACTCCCTGATGTTTGTATCTACACTGTAAGCAAGATATTCTATCACATTATCCGGGATATCAATACCATCGGCCTGCATTTTTCGATTGATGATGGCAATTCTGGTTTCATAATCCGGTTGCTGAAGATCAGCTGTCAGGCCCCACTTGAACCTGCTCACCAATCGCTCCATCAACCCATTCAAATCTTTTGGTGGTCGATCACTTGTCATAATAATTTGACTGCCCGACTGATGGAGATGATTGAATATATGAAAGAATATTTCCTGGGTTTTTTCTTTACCTTCAAAAAATTGTACATCATCAATGATGAGCACATCTACTTTTAAATAGAATCCTGAAAACTCTTGAATATTATTGTTTTTAATCGCATCAAAAAACTGATTGGCAAATTTTTCTGATGAAACATAATGCACAACTTTTTTTTCTGACCCATTTAATATTTCATTTCCTATGGCCTGCACAAGATGGGTTTTCCCTAACCCTACACCTCCGTACAGCATTAGTGGGTTAAACGAAGTAACACCAGGCCGCTTTGCTACCGCAAATCCAGCAGATCTTGCCAACCTGTTGCAATCACCCTCTATAAAATTTTCAAATGAATATGATGGGTTTAGCTTAATATCATTGCCATACAATTCAAAAGGATTGTTGTAATTATTGTTTTTGGATTTTGCCCCATATCCATTGCCAGATGCACGTCCTGGATTATTTGGTAAATTGACAGTATATGGTTGTTTCGAGACTCCGCCTGCATCAACGATCACCGAATATTCCAAGCGAAAATCTTTACCAAGCTGGCTGTCAATTACGTTTCTAAGTAAGTTGACATAATGTTCTTCCAGATACTCGTAAAAAAATTGGCTAGGGACTTGAATGGTCAGCACCTTAGCTTCAAGATTAATTGGTTTGATAGGCCTAAACCAAGTTTCAAATCCCTGGTCACCGACATCGTCCTTAATCTTTGTCAGACAATTATTCCACGCTGCGTTATGATCGTTATTCATCAATTGAAATACTGGAACTATAAGGTAATCCTAAAAAAAATGGAAACAAATTTGGCGAAAAAATACCGAACAAAAAATTGCCTTTTAACTTGACTTTTAATAATTAATGTTTCCCTTCATTAATGGATAATTTGAAAGAAATAATCTTCAAAAAATATAATTTATTATTACTACCCTTCAATTCTATTATCTATTAGATAGTCAACTATTGTGGAACAAAAGAACAAGTGAAAGATAGAATTTTGAAATCATGGAAAACTTATGACTCACTCAATTGGTTTTAATATCTATCTTTTTTATTTCTAAATCAGCATCAGTTGACTTCTCTCGCAATGGCTTCAATTTCCAATTGATTTAGACACTTTATTGGCAGACACTATTTATGGTTTAGTAATACTTGCCGGCTTCAAAGTCCACAGTTGAAGTTTGGTCATTTCTATCAAGTTGGACATATCTAGGTTTTCACGATGTACTGCCCAACCTTCAAGTCGAGCCACTTTTTTTATGATTTGTTGTAGGTTTTCTGATGGATAAGCCGGGAATGAGATAATATCCAATTGGTCTGGAACAGTTCCTTTTAGAATTTCCAGATACATTTTGCTAAATAAGGCCAGCAAGGATCCAGAACCAATCGTATGTTCATCAAGCAAAAGAGCGGATGGTAAATGATCTGTATCCAAAATATATTCCATCGCAGAACCTGAAAGGGCAAATACATCGTTTTTCTCAGCAATGAATATTTCGGGATTCTCCATAGGCATTTTTAACGGTCCAAAAGGCCTTTTGATTGTTAAAACCACAGGTAATTTACCAGTTTTATTATACTCAGTAAGTGACTCAGCCAGTGCAGTAAAAACTTCTGCAGGACTGTATTGTTTGTCTATCACAATGGTATTCTCTTTAAGAATTCTTTCAGCAATAGCTCCTAACTTTTCTGTACCGATTTCATTTTCCTGTTTGCTATACAGGTTTTTTATTTCACGGAATGTTGTAAGTTCGATGTCATCACGGTTCTTCAAGTATTTTATCAGCCTGCGAAAGTTCTTTTGAGCTGTTTTCATAGACTCAACAGGGCGAAGGTCCGGAGTCTTCCATTCAGAGGGTCCGGGGTTGGCACCTTTATAGTAATTGAAATCCCAATACTGGATGCTGCGCACCTTACTAGGATGGTTGGCAAAAAAAATAGTCATGTCGATATTTGCAGTCACCTTGGGTATCAGTGTATCAAGTGAGGTGAGCATGGGATTGAAAAGGCTGTCACTATGGTACGCATCGTCAAAGAATCCATATTGTCCCTGGCCTTGAAAATTTAATGCATTGCAGAACCATACGGCATTAGTTTCCGGCAAACAGATGGGGGAGTAAACATACCCGGCATTCATTTCTGAAAGAGCCGCTACGAGTTGCGGACCATAGGATCCTCCATGTCGTCCCAGGTTTGCAGATCGTTGGCCAAAGATACGTTCCAGGTCGTCGAATCCAGCTGTTTCATTTTCCAACATTTTGGCTTTCCCATCATTCCAACTTGCTTTTTCAAGAATTTCTGTGACATTTGGATGAATGGAGCCATAATTGGTATGACTAGTAATGTCGTGTTTTGCCATGGCTTGAATAACGTCTTTACGACCTCGTTTTTCCAGTGAGCGCGCTTTTTCTGCGATTACAAAAAAAGTACCTGTTACACCTTCCTCCGACATGATTTCCGCTTCCCATTTTGGAATATCATCCATACCTACTGATTCGGGTGATGTATAATCTTCAACATCAAAGCAAATCACCATATACGTTTTATCTTTTTTAACTGGTGTTTTTTCTTTTATAGGAGAAGAACAAAAGGTAAGCAACAAAATACAGAAAGGTAAAATAATAGTATAACGTTTCATATAGTTTATAATTTAAGACCCAATATAGATTAAAGTGTGTAAATAAAAAATCTCATAATTGCCTTTAGAGCAATCGTGTTTAAAAATCCCAGTCGGGCTGAACCTGCCTCTTATTATTTTTTCCGACTAATTAAATTTCCCATTTTAATTCGGGCCTTATCCCACTGACTTGCGTCAAAACTCCAGACGTCCAAATTTCCAATGGATTTTTTGCCAAATGGCTCTTTTACGATACTATTTACAATCTCATCCACACGATCTCTATTACCATCTTTCTCAGCCAAAAGACGCATATATTCATATTCTTGTACACCGTTTCTCATGGTTTTTAATCGAATAGATGGACAGGCAGCGTTAACATTTGGAACAATACCTGGAGCATAAATCAACTGACCACTACCATTAGTTTTTTTGAATGTAAATTCTGCATCAGTATCTGAACCCGATTTGTAGGAATCTTTCCATGTTTCGGGATCGTACCAGGCGGCTTTCCAGCCAGCGCCTACACCCCAACTGATCCAAGAATACGCATGATATTTCCAACTACTCCAGCTAATCGCTCTGTCATTGATGAGCGGCAAATCAATAAATGTAGAACTGCCTACCCAACCATTCACTTTTGCTTCATACAACATAGGCCCATAGATCCAATCTTCAATACCCATTTTCTGATATTTTTTCATCAGGTCGTGGTTGTAATTCATTGTATGCGAAGCCCAGGCCTTAATAGAATTTTGAACCACTCCCATAGCTTCTTCACTATAACTGCCATCAATTCTGAAATGTGCCTCAGGATAATATTCTTTAAATATATCACCATAATAAACCATGCGATCCCATGCTTCTGGCCAGTAGGATTCATCCAATCCGTTTAAATAAACTGTAAGGTCTGTTTTCTTCGGATTAACCATAGGTTTTAAATGGTTTCTAACCGCTTGAATTGCTCCAATATATTTTGCTTTGTTTTCTGGTTTTCGTTCTACATCAGCCTTTCCTACAGCAGGCCATCCTGATTCGCCATGTTTACCGGCCACATCAAAAGGTAAAACATAAACCTCTATCGGTTCACCATATCCAGGCCCATAATCATAGCCCATTTCTTTTGTAAAAGCCTGCCCCGTAAAATATTTATTAAGTTCTGAATCGAACGCACTCCAATCCAACTCAAAATCATCAAGGCCCGGGTCAAGCGCTTTAGGTTGATATACAGGATCCATTAATCCAATTCTATTTCTTTTGAATAGCTGGTATATTTCCAATGCTGCTTTCTCATCTTTCCGGCTTAAAAATCCTTCGTGTTGCAAACTGGCTTTTAGCTTATTTTCATTAGGAATAGCAAAATCCCAAATATGTAAGATAATAGGAATCTCCTTTATTTCATCTCCTATTTTCACAGAAATTGAACTATTATATTTTCCAGCTTTAGCTTTATCACCTTCAAAAGGAATATATTGATCTACCCAAACGATCATGGACTTTTGATTATCAATTCTATTATTAAAATCAGGTAATTCAAGCGGATAGGTCCACCTTCCGTGAACTTTTGAAGAATCTGCCTGCACTAAATCATAAGGAATCAGAGCATCAGGATACCATCCTTTCCCAAGTGAGGCCTTAGGATATCCGGTTGTTGGTGTTTTTATCTCAACTGACCATTCTAAAAAGAGTTCGGGGTTAATAGCAATTTGAGTGTCTTTGCTTTTAAAAGATTCCATATCTACCATTATACCTTTTAGAGGAGTATTGCTATTATTAGTTAGTACCAACTGAAATGAAATATACTCTCCTCGTGCAGTGTATAATTCTATCTTTTTACCATCGAAAACCCAATTTTTATCTAACAGTTTGTGTTTAGGCGCATGGAAGCTTTCAACACCCTTAAAGCGATTTTCAATAACTGTACTCGTAACAGGATCCAATCGAACAGATGCAGGCAAAGCGCTAAGCGTCCAATCGTCTTTCAGAACATTTTCTTTTTCATTACACCCAAAGGCAAATAACAAGATTGCTATTGCCATTATTTTTTTGTAATTCTTCATAGTATTTTTATTTAATTTGTTGTATTGGAAAAACCATCAATTGGCTAAGTGACTCATCTTCTCCCATTATAATATATTTACCATCCTCAGATGACGCAACGGTTCGCAATTGAAACCCTCTCCACAAAATTCCTTGTTCTATTCCGGGAGCGATCATTTCAAATTCAGGATTACCATAATCTATAAAACCATTTGTATCGTCATAACTAAAAAGATGTGCGTAACCCGGTGCCGCTCCCGCTATTCCGTAAAGTTTGCCATCAGCTCCAAAAGACAGTCCTCTTAATCTGTTCATCATTATTGGTTTCCCAAGGTTCTTAACCTTATTTATTGAAGGGTCTAATATAAAAAGTTGTCCATCACCAGCATTACCTCCATAAATTTTACCGTCTTTTGATTTGGCCCAGGATTCTATAGCTCCCATTGATCTTCTGCCCCAGACTTGAGGAATATAATCATCAAAAAACGTGAATGTTTCTTGCTCGGGGTTAAAGTAAAAAATGCGATTCAGTGGAGCACTTCCATAAATCATTCCATTATCAGCTTCAATAAGCGCCTTGCATAAATAGTCATCGGCACCCAAAGCAAAATTACCTAGTGATTTTAAATCTGCTCCTGAAGGTACTATATCGTCAAAAGTCTTGGTTTTACCATCTTCAATATTATAGCTGAAAAATATTCCGGAAGGATAGGTGATCCCAAAAAGTTTAGTGCCTGCTACATTTCCCGTTAAGGCAAAAATACCTTCACCGGTAATCGGGGTACCTAAATCTTTTACCTCAATCTCGCCATTTTTACTGACGATTACTGTCAAGAGATGTCCTCCATTATTTGAACCATCTTCGCTCTGATTGGCAATTGTTCCTGCAAATAAAATATCCCCATTTTTCTTAATAAAACCGGTAGCAATTCTTTGCTGATTCTTAATAGTTTCATCAAGATCAAAAACGTTTATCACTTTTTGCTCTTTTAATGATGCTATAAAAATAAAAGGCGTAAGACCTTCAGAAGCTGAAGTCCCTCCAATTATATTATCTCCTACTACAGCTAATGAAGAAATTGAATTCCTGTAAATTGGCAACCTTTTCAGATCAGAATTGGGTAGTGAAACCTCAATTGCAAAAGAACCTTTTGGTGTAAAAAAAGTGTATTGGGCAGTAGCTTGAGACGACAGACTAAACAATACTATTACAATGGATAACTTTATGTTTATATTTTTCATTTGTTTATATTTTGAACAGACTCTGACTTTATAGACAGACTATTTAACAACTTTTTCGGGGTTAAATTTTATCATAAACGGTTTGCTGTAATCATCCTTCTCATTACTTTCATCAACAGATTTCGAATATAGAAGCCTGCCTGCAAAGTAAAGATTGCCCTCTTTGTCTCTGATATCTGAACCTGTCACTTCAGCAACTTCATCTGTAGTAAATTCAAAAAGAATTTTCTTAGTTTTCGTTTTAGGGTCGAATTCCATCATTACAGCTTTGTCTTTTATAGCATAATTGTTGTGACCTCCTATGAAGTAATAAAGCTTTCCGTTTTCTCCAATATTCAGATTGGGCACATAAGGCCTCCACATTGCTCCGCCGGTCACATCAAATACACCACCAAGATCTTCCACTCTGCCAATACCCTCCTTTTCCGGATAAAAGGCTACCATTTTTGCACCGTAAGTTATCATGTAGATTACTCCATTAGCAAAATCTTTTGCCATGGACGTTATTCCGGTAATGATATGTGCTCCGGGAGTATCCGAAAAAAAAGGTAATGCCTCTTTTGCGAAAACCAATTTGTCTGACGCAACTTCATATTTCACCAATCGCTGTCTCCAATCCGGGTAATAACAATTGCCCCATTGGTCGGTAAACAATTGTCGCGGCACATGAGAACTCGCCAATCGGCCTAAGTCTCGCATTTTATTTTCTTTGGGATTATACACCAAAAAATGAGCTTGCGGATAAGTTATACCGTAAATTGTCCCGTTTTTTGGGTCTATGTCCAAATCCTTTATACTTTCATATTTCATTCCCATTCCTAAGTTGGTGAGCTTTTCTTCTTTTGGGTCCCATTCCATAAAAAATCCACCCCCATATCCATGAGGATTATTCATTAAATATTCTTCTCTTGATTCGCCAGCATCTGTTGAGAAATACATCTTCCCATCAGTTCCTTCTAATATTTTAGAATGAACTTTACCTTGCCATTGGTAGTTTCTTAGATTTGCTAAATCACTAATAAATCCCAAATTTCTCATTTCACCTTTGGCAACATCATATTCATACAGTGCAATGTTATCTTTGTGATTTGTTACACCTACAAAAACTTTATCGTGCACCTTACTATATCCTATATCACCCCAGGTAGAGTGTTGCTCTGGAAATCCCGGATAGTCGATAAAATTAAGGTTGTCTTTTGTAATGGACTTAGTTTGTGCCATTAATTCTATAGAAGAAACAAGCGTAAAAAGGATCAGAAATAGTTTATAAAAATACACTCTTCTATTTTTCATGGTAGTCGTTAATTTAATTATGGCAACTCTTCCCCAAAAATTGGAAATATTTAGAAGATAAGTTTAGGATATTTTGCTTTTTTACAGGCACTTTTTTTACGAATACTTTCAAGGAAAGTAAATGCTACAGGAGTTAACAACTTAGATCTTTGATACGGCTATTCTATAGAATAACAGGAAGTAAATAGTGCTTTAATCCAAACTACAAATATTTCATATTTAGTTTTAAATGAATAGGTTTTAGATTAATTTAGTCGTCATAAAATGCTGAAAACCTATTACCATGAAAATCTGTACAACATTTTTGGTTTCCTTAATTCTCTTATTTACCATTCTGAAATGCAAACCAAAAAAAGCGGATAATCAAACACAGTCCGTTCGAGAAATATCTCCCAAAAATCCAAGCTATAAACTTGAGCAGGCATGGGCCACAGATACATTATTAAAGACGCCGGAATCAGTAATATATGATCAGGCCAGGGGTGTGATTTATGTATCTAATGTCAATGAAAACCCATGGGAAAAGGATGGAAATGGTTTTATTTCTAAGATTTCTAAAACTGGTGAAATCATGGACTTGGAATGGGTTTCCGGCATGAATGGCCCTAAGGGAATGGCCATTGTAGGAAATACGCTCTATGTGGCAGATATGGATGAACTGGTTTCTATTGACATTGTAAATGGTGAAATCGTCAGCAAATTAGTAATCGATGGCGCTTCAGGGCTTAATGATATTACTCCTGGGGAGAATGGCAAAATTTATATTTCCGATTCTAATGAAGGTAAAATATTTCAGTACAAAAATGGGGAGGCAAGCATATTTCATGCTGATGCTCCGGGCAGACCTAATGGTTTATTGATGGATCAGGGAAACCTTTTAGTCGCTTTTTCTAAAACTAATCAATTCGTAAGCTATGATTTGAACACACTGGATAAAA
>CAZDRA010000012.1:55529-70254 GCA_964507705.1 uncultured Roseivirgaceae bacterium
GCTTTTTCTAAAACTAATCAATTCGTAAGCTATGATTTGAACACACTGGATAAAACGGTGATTGCAGAGCAAATCGGAGCCGGTGATGGAATTACACCAACAAATGAATCGGACACCTATCTCCTGTCTGATTGGAATGGAGAAATATTTATTATTAGTAAAACGTCTGGGAAACAATCTCTGTTAGCTACCAAACAAGAAAGTAAAAACACTGCTGATATCTGGTTTATCCTGGAAGAGAATTTACTGTTTGTACCAACATTTTTTGATAATCGGGTAGTGGCATATAAACTTATCAGAGAATAAGAGATAGCAAAAATGAAATTGCTGCTATTAAAAATAAATATTAAACAAACCGAAGTTTAGATTCGGTTTGTTTTGTTAGACTCTAATTATCGAATACTATAGTCCATAATATGCTGCTACTTGATCATAACTATTTATATCAACACCAAGCTCTGCAAGATCATTTTCAAGAGTTACTCTGGTAAAATCAGCTATTCTACCTGAAGTAGATCCAGAAGATGGAATAATTACATACCTAAATTGATGTGTTATGTTTACTGTATTATATCTGTTATTACTGTTAATGAACCTAATTCTAATATTGCCTACAGACAGTATAGCAGTCCAGGTATCAATTTCTACAGGATCCATATCATACATTAATACAATGGGCATCAAAGAAACTTGATTATTAGGCCATATGCTTTGATTATATCCATTTAACTTACCATAGACCAAAACAACACCAGTGTCGATAATTTCCTGGGTAATTTCCGTAGCTGCGTGATCATAATCCAAAAGTCTAATATCCCCAAATCCTGTAGTTAAAGTATAACTAGGCGGTATAAACCAATCGAAGGACATAACATTGGCATTTCCATCCTGCCCATCCGCTCCATCCGTGCCGTCTTGCCCATCAGCGCCATCTGTACCGTCCTGCCCATCTACACCAGCCGCTCCCGTTGCACCCTGAGGCCCTACCGCTCCGTCTTCGGCGCAAGAAAAGATGAATACCATTACCAGTGCCAAAAGCACATACTTTGTTTTGAAGATTACATTTTTCATGATTTTTACTTAAAAGGTTAGAATTGATTGAATTAATTTATCTGAATTGCAAACTACTATTTTTTATTAAATCCATCTTCTATTTGTCGCACCCTTTTGTTTGCCATGGTTAAAATTAGTTTCCTGCTTACAAATGTTGGCTTCGCTCAACCCAATGAGGGTATTTTGAAATGAGCAGTATTTAATGTTGGAGTCTTGGGTAAGGAATAGAAAAGAGGCCGATTACAGATTATTGAAATAGGCATCAAGATATGCCACTCTACGATCAATCCATGAAATAATAAAGTCAATCTCCGATGTACTATAATTGAACGCAATACCTGGCACCATCGCCTCGCGGGCATACACACCATTTTCCTCCAGTAGGTTATAATTTTTTTGAAATGAATTAGAAATGAAAGTTGATTGAATCTGTGAAGCACTTAGCTCATTCCATCTTAGTTTTAATTCATTTTTGAAGACTGGAAATTCTAATAACCTTTTATACAAACCATTGGAAAGTATCCCTTTCTCATTGTCAATTCTTTCGCCTTTCCAGTTGTTGCCAAAAGTCCCATCCATATCCCAGGGAATAAAAAAATATTTTGATACGCTATTGATTCTACCTGTATAAACATTCTTACCCGTATTATCCCAACCATACATAATATTAAGGAATATGAAATAGTCAATCACATTATCGATATCCATTCTGTCAAAGATTTCATTTTCAAAATCCTGCTGCGAACTATTGACTATGAAATTGACCAAATCATGCAAATTGCTCCAGTCCACCTCGCCAACGTCCTTGGGATATTTGGCTTCATAGCCACTCCAGGTCAAGTCATTATTATCAAAACCCTCTACGCCATCATAAGTGACACCATCGGCCCAGGTATACCCTTTATATAATTCACCTTCCAGCTGAAGATTATTTTTGGTCAAATCGAGTTGCTTCCTATCAATCTTCTCACCAAGATAATACACCCCCGTGTATTTTCCATTTAGAAATAACTCGCAATATTTTCTATCTATTCCAGTTTTTGTTTTGGGATTTTTATTTTGAACCCTCCCCATTTCAAGCCATAAGCTATGTGCTGTATAATCCCTGATTCGAAGAGGTTCATTCCATAAACCATCCAGAATCCAGTCGTCATCTTCACGCATGCCCAACAGAGAAACCTTTTCTTTTTCAGTTCCACTTTGGTCAGCCCACAATTCCACACTGTACGATTTTTTGGGATATGTTTTAGAAACACCCCCTCGCAATTCAATACCTATTTGATAAAATGAAAATGTCTTACCTTTTTCCAGTAAATACAACTCTCCATTTACTTTAGGATCATCAACAATATTTTTACCTTGTGCAGAAATGGCAATAATCGGCAACTCGGAATAAAATAAACTATATTCATTTCCGCCATAGGTGACATCATATGCTTTGCCAATGACTAGCTCATTATCAGAGGTTTGGATATCAAGTGCGTTTTCGCCAATTGTTAATTGATTGTTGCTGATTGACTTCGATTCGCCATTGTACAATATTATTTTGTTGGATATATCGATGCCAAAAATGCGCCAATCAACCTCGATAGGGATATTGGGATCTGGCGACAACTTTTCACTTTCCTTGCACTCGGCGAAAAAAATTACGAATAATAAAATTAAAAATCCTTTATGTTTCTTCATTGTTCCGGCTCTAAATTTATAACGTAAAAGCCACTTTTTATCAATGGTGTTTTTAAATAATTTTTATGGATACCGGCCCAAGGGATATCACATAAATTACTGACTGAAATGAACACAAATATGTACGCACACTCATAATGCTTCCTCTTTCAATTTATCCGAAATAAAAATCTTAATCACGCTCTGGCGGGTTACACCCAATCTTTTAGACACACGATCAAGCTCATTGACCATCCATGAAGGAAAATCAACGCTAACCCTTCTCTGCTCCAGTCCGGGGCGAGTTGCTTTTTCAACATCCAAAAATGTCGTAATATCTTCTCCCTCATCAAATTTTTCGTCAAACTCAGAACTTGTTATAAATTGCTTTTTCATTTTCTCTTGATTTACGAACAGATATAATTCTTATATTTTCATTTCTTTTGGTGAATATTACCGACCAACAATCGCCATCTAACATGGCTATGAGTATAAATCTTTCTTCATCAATATATCGAGCCGGGATTTCAAGTCTATATGTATCTTCCCACAATCGAACAGCCGATTTAAAATCAATTCCGTGTTTGCTCTTATTTGCTTTGCTCTTTTTTTCATCAAACTCGAACATATTTCACAAAATTAAGTAATTTATACTTAATAATTAAGCCGAAACAGCACATTTATTAAGCTTATATTGGTTTATTAAATATCTGTAATCAAAAAAAAACTACTAATTTCCATCAGCAGCTTTCCGTTTAATTAATTTTTTCTTTTATTCTCAGAACTCAGCCTGCCTCGCCACCCGCCTGCCAGCGAGGCAAGGTAGACGGGTAAATTCAACTGAAATGATCAAACAATGCAGATCTTAAGTTTTAAAGAATCCTGTTTAAACTAAAAACAGTCTGGTAAGAAACTTCTCTAATCACTTCTAACCTCTAAACCCTGAACTTCTAAACCCTTGAACCCGTACCATGTATCAGAAAAATTATCTTTTAACATGGGATTCAGCAAAAGGCAAATCATTAATTTTACTGAGTTCAGATTCTACAAATGAATCACCTCACCGTAAGCTGCTGCCGCTGCTTCCATTATGGCTTCTGACATAGTTGGGTGTGGATGAATGGACTTAACAATCTCGTGACCTGTTGTTTCCAGTTTTCTTGCTACCACCACCTCAGCGATCATTTCTGTGACATTGGCACCGATCATGTGAGCGCCCAGCCATTCGCCATACTTGGCATCGAAAATCACTTTTACAAATCCTTCCTTCGCTCCTGCGGCACTGGCCTTCCCAGACGCAGAGAAAGGGAATTTACCAACTTTAATATCATACCCTGCTTCTTTGGCTGCTTTTTCTGTGTAGCCTACCGATGCAATTTCAGGACTGCTGTAGGTACATCCCGGTATATTGTTATAATCAATTGGCTCTGGATTTTGACCCGCTATTTTTTCTACACAAATAATACCTTCAGCTGAGGCGACATGAGCCAAAGCCTGTCCTTTAACAATATCTCCAATGGCATATATTCCCGGGATATTTGTTTTGTAATAATCATCTACAAGCACTTTGCCTTTGTCGGTGGCTACGCCAACATCTTCAAGGCCAATGCCCTCGACATTGGTCGAAACACCAACAGCAGATAATACAATATCACACTCGATCTGCTCTTCTCCTTTGGATGATTTAATGGTTACTTTACACGTTTTTCCCGAAGTATCAACATTGGTCACCTCAGAGTTCTTCATGACTTTTATGCCGGATTTCTTATAAGACCTTTCGAGTTGTTTAGAAACCTCTTCATCCTCCACCGGAACAATACTCGGAAGAAACTCGACCAAAGTAACTTTTGTCCCAATTGCATTGTAGAAATAGGCAAACTCAGAACCAATCGCTCCGGAGCCTACAATCACCATTGACTTGGGTTGTTTGTCCAGGGTCATAGCTTTTCTATAGCCAATAATTTTTTTATTGTCGATTTTCAATGCCGGTAATTCTCTCGAACGTCCACCGGTGGCTAAGATGATATGATCTGCCTGATAGGTAGTCTTGGCACCTTTATCATCTTCAACTTCTACAGATTTCCCTTCCTTCAATTTTCCAAAACCGGCAATTATGTCAATTTTATTTTTCTTAAATAAGAAGCTGATTCCCTTGCTCATGCCCCCGGCAACATCCCGGCTTCGCTTGACGATACTCGCAAAATCTGCGCTGGCATCTTTCACATTTATTCCATAATCGGCAGCATGATTGACGTATTCAAAAACCTGGGCACTTTTCAATAGAGCCTTGGTAGGAATACACCCCCAGTTCAGGCAAATCCCTCCGAGTTCGGCCCTTTCAACGACAGCCACTTTCATACCCAATTGAGATGCTCTGATAGCAGCTACATACCCCCCAGGGCCACTTCCGATTACGATTACATTATATTTTGCAGACATAAATTATGCGTTTTCTGTATTTTGAATTGATTTATGATGGCAAATTTAAGTGATTTGAGATTAGAAAAAAATATTGTAAAATCTTAGCGAGCGGCATAATCATATTTTGTCAAATTTTCTGACATGCAATTTTCATTATGCCATCTGATACTATTATAAACACTTCTGGAGCCAATATAAGTTACCCACATAATAAGTACGATTATAATTGAAATTCTGTAAGCGTAGCTGATGTTGCCCCATTTTAAATCAATTATCAAATAAGTAGCTATTATAAACCATGGTGCGACTATCGATAACAAGCGTTCTATTTCGTCAGCATCTACTTTTACAGCAACGATCATGATCAGGACATAAGCCAAAAATTGAATCATAAATATTTTGACCTGAATTGTCAAACTATCTTTTTTCAGTATGACCAGTAGTATAACCCCTAAAAAAAATATAAAGAACAAGCGAAAAGGAGTCGGGATAAAACCTGGTAAAAACCATTGAGAAAGAATATCAGCATAGTTGAATAAATTAATTTCGAAACCAGTTAAAAATTCATTGTTTCGAAACATTTGGAGGCCATTTCTATACGCTAAGACGTAAGTATTCCAAGCAGCAAAACCGATAGATCCCAATACCCCATAAATAACTGCTTTTTTGAAAGCATCCTTTTCAGTAAAAAACATTAGGATGCCGGAAGTAATTAGAATTATAAAAAAACCAGTGTTTTTGGTGATTCCCATAAAAAAGGCAAAGCATACCAAAAGCATAAATTCAAGTTTATTTTTTCTTTCAAGAAATCGTAAAAGCAGATAATTGTGCGCCACAAAAAGTAAAAGAAAAAGAGGCTCTGTCCATAAAAAGTTATAGCTCATTTGGAAACCTACATTTACGCTGATGGTTGCGAGACACAACAGATAGAGAATTTTACTGTTGAATAATTTTTTTGTGCTAATAAATAATAGAAGCAAAGTAAGTAAGCAAATAATCTTATTCACTATGAGCAAAAAATTCATTGGATATTCTCCAATAAATGAAAGTAATACCGGGAAAAATGGCGCATGGAAAATATACAGAAGTCCATCACGATTAATCAATATACATCCTTCTCTAAAACTTTTTGCAGCTGCCAAATAGTCATAAGAATCGTAAGTAAGCCGCAATCCACACCATGTACTGTAGATGGACAAACCCATTGAAAAGCCAAAGATTATCCATAAGCCAATGTCATAATATTTCGAAGATTTTAACATTTATTTATCAATTGACTACAACTAATTTTATTATTACAAAATGATGCTATAATTTTAAGCCCTTTCTAAAAAAACCTTAATAAAAAAATTCAAAATAATAAAATATAATATGAAACTACTCGACGGAAAAATAGCACTTGTCACCGGAGCATCCAAAGGAATTGGACATGCTGTTGCAAAAAGATTTGCAGAAAATGGTGCCAATGTTGCATTTACGTATCTTTCAAGTATTGAGAAAGCAGAGGCTTTGGAAAAAGAACTTGCCGGCATGGGGGTGAAAGCAAAAGGATACCGATCAGACGCTTCAGAATTTGAAGCTGCGGAGCAATTGATAAAATCTGTGGTAGAAGATTTTGGAAGGCTGGATATTTTGGTAAATAATGCCGGTATCACCAAAGATAATTTGCTCATGCGCATGAGCGAGGAAGCATGGGACGCCGTAATGAATATCAATCTAAAGTCTGTTTTTAATACAGTTAAGGCTTCTTCCAGAACATTTTTGAAGCAAAGAAGTGGCTCAATTATAAACATGACTTCGGTAGTTGGTATCAAGGGAAATGCCGGGCAGGGCAATTATGCTGCCTCAAAGGCAGGAATTATCGGATTTACAAAATCTGTGGCTTTAGAATTTGGCAGCAGAGGAATTCGCAGCAATGCCATTGCGCCAGGGTTTATCGAAACAGAAATGACCGCAGTGCTTGACGAAAAAATGGTGCAAACCTGGAGAGATGCTATTCCATTGAGAAGAGGCGGTACTCCCGAGGATGTCGCCGATTGTGCTGTATTCCTGGCCTCAGACATGGCAGCATATATTTCCGGACAGGTGATTCAGGTAGATGGCGGTATGCTAACGTAAAAAAGCTAATAGTTATATACCAGTTTGAAAAAAAAGAATATCTTATGTTTAAAGAATATTTCCGCGAAAAAGAATCCTCCTTAATTAAAGAGCTGAAAATATCAGAATTCCAACATACATCTAAAATTCTTTTGAATTATTATAAAAAAAGTAAATCTATTGATAATGTCATAAGTTCTACAAATTTTCAAAAGGATTTTTATCCATGCATTATTCTTATAAGAAGCCAGATAGAACATTTTATAGTTGCAGCTTACATTTGGATTCAATTTAGAATTACTGAAAATGATAATATTGCAAAAAATTATCATGAGGAATATTTAATTTATGAGGTTGTAAAAAGACTCAATTACTCAAAAAATAATAATATTTCAATGAGTAGTAAATATTCAGTTGCTTTTAGGAAAATCTTGGATATTCTAACTGACAGAAAAATTCTAAAACAAAAAGACTTTGAAAAACTAAATATTAAAGCTAATCAATTTGACATCAAAAAAATAAGTAAATTCTTTGATGAAAATCTTCCATTAGAATACGATAATATTATCAGGCCTGATAGGATTAAACAATTTTTAGAAAATTATAACTATTTCTCAAGTTTTGTACACGGTGGACCAAGTGCTGACGCACTAATGAACGAAAAGTACAAAACTGATTTTATTAGTGAGGCATCCGAGTTAATTGAATGGAGTTCAAGTATTGTTGGATTTCAAAGATTCTTTATTGTCTATTTTTTAAGTATGAAAAATGAAACAATCAAAGCAGATTTAATAAAAGAAATTGAAAAAATATAAAAATTGGTTTACATCAAAGTGCATGTTGCGGAGCCGGTGGGTCCCTCCAACCTCAGGTCTCGCCTCGTCTTTCCGTCCTGCCGGACAGGACACTCCCCAAAACCCGCTTCGCAACTTGGACCAACCACTATTGGCTAAAAGTTAATAGCTTTATAATATATGAACAATCTAAGTCTGCTTTTTGAAAGTCCTCCATGGCTCGTACTTGTTGGCATATTAATAGGTATTACCTATGCGGGGTTGTTGTACTATCGTACAAAGACACCCTGGGGAAAAAATATCAATTATGTGCTGGCAGCCCTGCGATTCATCATGGTATCACTTTTGACTTTACTGCTTTTTGGGCCACTAATCCGGCAACTAAAAAACTCAAAAGAAGCTCCCACAATTGTTTTTGCGATTGACAATTCGCAATCTATTGCCGAAATAGAAGATAGCACCAGCTTAGCAGAATTCAAAAGTAAGATGATCGCTTTACAGCAAAAATTAAGCGACTATGGGTATTTAACTGAAATTCGTACTTTGAACGGAAAAGCCGAACCGGAGGATGATATTCAGTTTGATGGGCAATCAAGTAATCTGAACGAAATGCTTCTGGGTATTCAGAATGATTTCGAATCGCGCAATCTTGCTAATGTATTGCTATTTTCTGACGGTCTTTATAACCTCGGCAGCAACCCTGTTTTTCGACCGTACAATTTTCCAGTTAGCACCATTGGTCTTGGCGATACCTCGCAACGTCCCGATTTGAATTTGAATGCTATTTTGTTTAATAAAATTGCTTACCAGGGAAATAAATTTCCTATTGTGGCAGAGTTGATTAGCTACAATCTGTCCGGGGAAGAGGTCGTCCTACAACTGTACGAAAACGGGAAAGTGATTGATCGTAAAAAAGTAAAAATCAATAACCAAAACCAGTTTGATCAAATTGAATTTATTATTGATGCGGTGGAAAGTGGGATGAAAAGATTTACCGTATCGGCCCTACCTACCGAAGGAGAACATATTATTGCTAATAACTCCAAAGAAGCATTTATAGATATTATAAATGGAAAACAGAAAATTCTCATCGTAGCCCCAGCCCCCCATCCCGATATAAAAGCAATAAAAAGTGCCATGGAATCCAACGAAAATTATGAAGTAATCACTTTTATCCACGGGATAAATAAATATGTGGAAGATAAATATGATGCTGTAGTCTTGCATCAGGTGCCAGATAAAAGAAGGAAATACACCTCGCTTTTAACGAAGATTATCAAAGATAAAATACCCGCTTTTTTCATATTCGGGAGTCAGAGTGACCTAACCGAGTTTAATAAAATTAATGGAGCTGTCAGGATATTTCCTATCAATAATCAATTAGACAATGTATTTCCACTTTATAATCAAGACTTCAGCATGTTTTTATACGATAAAAATAAGGCTGAAAGCCTGAATGATTTTTCTCCCGTGAAGGCTCCATTTGCAAATTATGATGTGTTGCCTCGATCGGAGATTATGCTATTCCAAAAGGTAGGCAGAATCAATACCGGCAAACCTTTGATGCTCATCCAGAAATCAAATGGATGGAGCAGTGCAGTTTTTATTGGTGATGGGATCTGGAACTGGCGCCTCCAGGAATATGCCAATAATCAATCGCATAGTGCATTTGACGAGATGATTTCAAAAATAATTCAATATCTATCCACCAAAGAAGACAAGAGAAAATTTAGGGTATATCCCAAAAACAATGAAATGTTGAATAGCGAACCTGTGATTTTTGAAACAGAAGTTTACAACGATATTTTTGAACAAACTTTTGGGCACAAAATAGATTTAAAAATTTCTGATGATAAGAATAATATCAAAAGCTATAGCTATGTGACCAGTGATAAAAACTCAAGTTATAAAATCAGCGATATGGAAAATGGGATATTTACATATCGTGCAAGTACTTTGATCAAAGGAAAAAATGAGACAGCAACTGGCACTTTTACCATTAAAGACCTTCAAATTGAAACCACCAAACTTACCGCCGATCATAATTTCCTTAGAAATTTAGCCGCCCAAAACAGTGGTCAATTTTACGAAAAGAATCAGTTGCAACAATTGGAAGACGATTTGCAAAACCAAGAGTTGATTTATAAAATATACTCTTCAGAAAAATATTTATCTATAATAAATATGAAGTGGGGATTTTTTATTTTGCTTACCTTGGTAAGTGCAGAGTGGTTTATCAGAAAATATAACGGAAGCTATTGATAGGTCTAAAAAATTTAGACCACTACCTTGAGGCAAGCCCACGAGGCATGATTAGGTCAATTTTTTTATATTCGATACAAGCATCAGGAAATTAACCCACTGGTGGGATTAAATGCTGGTTAGCTATTAGTTATTTTTTTGTGGCAGTTTTCACAACTCAATCTAATTTCTAATATTATTAATTGTTTTAAAGTCTTATACCATTTTAACGCCACTAGTGAATATCCCTTCCATTTCGTAAGGTTTTCCGTCAAATTCCAATTCAGGTTCTTTTATTGTTTGTGTAACCACTTCCGTAAATTCCGATTTGTTGAATAGGAATTCTACGGAGGCTGAATCATATTTTGAGAACCCATATTTAGTCAATTCTATTTTATCCATGCAACTTTTAGAGCGGTAGGCACACAAAAATTTTCCGTTCGGTTTTAAAACTCTTAATAATTCTCTCAAATTACTTTCTGGTTGAGGCCAAAAGTAAAGGGTATTTGTGGTTGTTACACAATCAAAGCTATTATCCTCGAAGGGAATTTTCTCAATCGAAGCACATTCAAATTGTACGTTTCCCGAATCAATAAATTCCTTATTAATAAGATTTGCTTCTTTAATCATTATTGGCGAAAAGTCAACTCCTGTATAAAAAAGCCCTTCTGCCATCTTTAGTAAATCTTTAACAAAAAAACCGTTTCCCATTCCAATTTCTAAAATATGATTCCCATTTTGAGGGTTAAGAACTTTATAAGTATTTAAGCAAATGTACTTGTTCCCTTTATTCATTAGGTCTCCGACTTGTTTACCTCTTTCACCGGAAGGTTTTCTTAAGTGCTTGGCTAACTCTTTTGGAGATAGCCCTTTATCAGGATTGAATTTTTCCGCCATAAATTTTGTTTTTAATGCTTGAATAATCGGTTTGTGTATGAAGCGTTGGACGTTTTTAAGCACTTCATTTTCGGTTTATTACTTACTTTAATTATATGCTCTAATTTTGGTTTAATCACTTACTGCCCTATGTTTTTTAGCCTTTGTTGAACTAATCCTCCTTTCAGTCAGAAGCTTGATATAGTGCAATATATAGAATTGTGGTTTTAACTTTGTTGAAACATTTATAAAATCATGATTAAAAAAAAGCAAAACCTTATTAGAAAGAGCAAAAGAAACTGTACCTGAGTTTGAAGTTTTATGTTGTAGCCATGAGCGCAGTTTTAAGATCAACAACAAAGCCAAAAGTACGCTGAGTAACTACCAACGCTGTTTGTCTCATTTTTACATGTTCTATGTATTCAGCAACGCCCCCTAAAACCATATAAATTTCAATATTTCATACTCTTCCATTGGGATTCCCTTATACTTAAAGAAAGCTCGAGTTTCATACAAATTGAAAGGGTTAAGCCTAATTGTGATATTCTTTTACTTAATCCTTTTGAATTACTTATAATTTTTTTGACCATATATGAAGCTGCTGATTCACAGACCACCACCACCAAGTCGCTTCTTGTGGTGCAGTAGTCATTCCAGAAGTTTTCAAAGGCGGCTAAAAAGCCAGATTTATGAGAATCTACCCAAGGAAATTCATCGATAAATATTACTTTTTTTTCTTTGATTCTTTAATCCCTTTAAGAAATGTCTTGAGGTAACTAAAAGCTTCAAGCCAATCAGTAGGTTGTTTCTCTTTTTTAAATTCATTCGTTACTTCGTTTAGCTTAAGTATGAAGTTCTTTATTTGGTCCGCTCTTTTTCCAGTACTTAATCCAGTAAAACTAAAAGTAATTTTATTGCCAAAAAATTCTCTAATTAAGTGGGTTTTTCCAATTCTCCTTCGTCCATAAATAGTGACCAACGCTGACCTGTGGCTATTTAACGAGTCGATTAAAACTTGCTGTTCATACGCTCTTCCTAGTATTTTTTAGACATATCTCCGTTTTCATAATTATTTATTCATGTGCCAAAATGATAAATAAACTATCCATTTGGCACGTCAATAATTGAAAAATGTGATTGAGATATAAAAAATACATCAGTCTTTAGTAAGCCTTTACTATTGAAAGAAAATATTACAGACTGACTCGGAAACCTTGCTGACATGCATGCCATATACGTCATGTTATGGGAGCGTTCAATTCTCTATTTTCAGCCAGATTAGTTTCAAGGATTGAAGTCAAAAAAACCTTCTTCCGGGTAGAGGTAGGTACTCTATGGGTTATATCCTCCTATATTTTCAAATGAGCAGAAAAAATCAGAATTATTTATGGAGTAGTTGTGAAGATTATCGCGGAACAAGAAAAGGATTGCTGAAAATGGCTGCACAGCGATTCGGATTATGCCCATCGACGAGGCAGGAATCCTGAAAATCATTGCTTCGACATGCCATGCGGAACATGTTGAAGAACTGGATAACCAAAACACCCATTCCTCTCTTTTGAGCTAATAAAAAAAGCTTTTGAAGTTGTCTTCAATTGATAAAACTTCTTCTTCGGTCAACTCGTCAAATTCCTTTTGTCTTTTATTCTTTGATAATTTACCATTATTCTGATGTAGAATCTTGATTAATAAATCCACTTTGGTGTTGGGCAAGGATAAATAGTTGTTTAGGTACTGAGTCATTCGATCATATTTTCCTAAGTAGTCTAATTCATCTGGTATAATCTGCTCAATAGTTTCCTCTACACATTCATATAAAAATTCAACCTGTGCTGTGAGGTCATAGTAGCGATATAAATCAATGGTGTCGTTTAGAATTTTAACATTATGATCTGTAGTGGATTCCCATTCGATTAAATCTATTCTTTGAGAAGAGTATGACTCCAAGATTGATTGGTATTCGTCAATTCGATTAAGTATAGCCGCAGATACAGGAAAAATCATTCCCCTTTTAGTGTATCCCATCTGAGTTAATATATGATGAATTATATATCTGTGTATACGACCGTTGCCGTCAGAAAAAGGGTGAATAAATACAAATCCAAATGCTATGGTTGAGGCAGCCAGAACAGGGTCATACTTCGATTTTTGCAAAAGGTTGTTTGTGTCTAATAGTCCTTTCATCAAAGAGGGTAAGTCTTTGACCTTAGCTGAAATATGATCAGGTAATGGAGAAAAGGTTTCGCGATCGTGCTCTCCGATAAATCCTTCCTCCTTTCTTACGCCCATGTTCTTCAGCTTTTTTGTTCCGATTACTATATCTTGAAGCCGCTCTAACTCTTCAATTGTAAGCTGTTTTTTCCCTGCTTGTCCAATTGCTTTTCCCCAGTTCCTTGCTCTACGACTGGGAGGATATTCTCCTTCGATGGCAAAAGAAGCCTTGGAGTCTTTCAATAGCAAGAATGCTGCGGTTCTTCTGATGAGTTCTTTATCTCTACCATCTAACCCTTTTTCGATCAAACCTGATAAATCTTTTGCTATTAAGTCTTCGATTTGTTCGGTTTTTCTAATCATCGGACAGAATTCGGGAGTTCCCGGCAAGTTGTTTTTGATTCTATGTCGGGTAGAATTTATTGAAGAACCTGCGAATTGTAGTTTCGGGTTGACAATTTCAACATATGTTCCAGTTTTTAAATCTGGAATATCGAGAGCTGCATCCATTAACCATTCGTATAAAAACCAGATTTTTCGTGCATATTGGCTGGTTGGTTCATTTTTAACCATTCTTTCTACCATTAACGATACTGGTTCTTTTCCGGTGTATTGGAAGATTTTTTTTAAAATATACAGATCAACTCCCTCATACTTTAAAGCAAAGGATAAATGACTTGTGAACTCATTTTTCGGTTTATGTCTTATTGTGAATACTTGCCAGTGATCTGTATTATAACGCTGATGTTTTTCTGTGGCAATTGAGAGCTTATCTGGTTTTGGAACATTTACTTCGGAGTTTCTTTCAATTTCTGATATTAGCAATGCGTAACCGACCAGAAAACCTGGTTCAGGTGTGGCTCTTCCATGAAATGCGGTTACTTTTTGTGAATAATAGTTACTCATGCTTCTTATTTATGAAATACAGTTACAAGAATAACATAAAAATCAATTACTTTGTGCGAAAAATAATTATTAATTGATGTTTCGCATGAATATCGATTATAAATATATTGGTAAGATTTGAATGATACCCAACGGGAGGGCCTGCACAAAAACTCCATTTAGATATTAAATATAAACTGATCAAAGTAATCAATCCGGAAAGAGGGTCCCGAATTATGGTTTACCCAATGTTTAACAAATATGGAGGTTTTTCAAAAATGCACCTAATGGTGTACAGGAAGGATATTGTACCAAGCTTACTTGTAGCTGAGAAAGGATATGGTTTGCTGCCTGTTATGCTTCCAAAATGGAAATACGGCAAGAAAAAACCTGATGAAGCTCAATTCCCGGTATTGAAAATCACTCACCGGATGCATCAAAAAATCATTCAATCCCCATAGCTTTCGACGAAGTCTTACAAC
>CAZDRA010000013.1:0-65218 GCA_964507705.1 uncultured Roseivirgaceae bacterium
TACCTACAGTTGTTTATGACCTTAACCTGACGGCTATGGCCTGCCGGCAGGCAGGCTCCCCAGCAGAGCCAGTCTCCGATTCACTTTACATATTAAATGTAGGAAATTGAAAAGATTAATGAAAATAGTGAAAATGCAAAAAGTTAAATAATTGTAAACTTTGTGTCAACCATTTTCATGAAGAGACACACTAGCGAATAACTAATTTAAAAGGATATAATGATACATACAAAAAAATCAAATGACGGTTTTGGAACTGAACAAGACAATCATGTCGATTTGACATTTGACAAAAAGAAAAATTCTGTTATAGATATTTTCTTTTCCAGAAATGCCAAATACTGGTCTTTTTATGATGATCCGTCATTTCGTAACATTGTTAATTTTCGGAAGAAAAATATCCATCCAGAAGAGAGAATCAATTATTATCCACATGGGGAAACACTACAAAATAGATTAAGGCAAGAAGAAAGTATTCCCGAAAAATTCAGCAAGCCAGGAGACAAAACCGACGATATTATCGAATTTACAGCATCACTTTCGAAGGATTGGGAAAATCCGGGAAGTGTCGAAAATGTTATTACCATGCCTTGTGATCCTGCTATTTATGGTTCTATGGTAGGCTCTTTGTGCAATGCCAACCTTGTGCACTATGAATATTCCCAAATGGCCAGTGAAATGGAAAAAAGTGTAGTCCGACAGATTGCAAATTTATCGGGTTATGATCCTGACCAAGCTACAGGTATATTTACTCAGGGTGGTACATTTTGCAATTTGTATGGATATTTGCTTGGTATTCGAAAAACCCTGTCCAATTCAATTCACCGCGGATTAGCGACGGTGCACGATTACAGGATGATAAACTCTCAGGGTGGGCACTATTCCAATGTCACCAACCTCTCTCTGCTTGGTGTAGATATCGAAACCAAAGTTATTCGTATCAAGATTACCGAAAACAATAATATTGACATGAAGGATCTTGAAAAACAATTGACAGCTTGCTTTCAGCTTAATTGTTCTGTACCGACTATCATGCTCACCATGGGGACAACAGATACATTTGGTGTGGACCAGGTAAAGCCTGTTTACGATCTAAGGAATCGATTGTGCAAAAAATATGAAATGGAAATAAAGCCACATATTCATGTTGATTCGGCGATCGGCTGGACGATCATATTTTTCCTTGACTACGATTTTGACAACAATCCACTAAATATAAATAAGAACACATTAGATGGATTAAGAAAAATCACAAGTTTATTTAATGAGTTGAAATATGCAGATTCATTCACAATAGATTTTCAAAAGTGGGGATATGTGCCATATACCTCAAGCCTAGTTATGATAAAGGACAAAGGCGATTTAAAATATTTAGAAAATGACCCTGAAAACTTCAGCTATTTCGAGAAGCAGACCCAAGGGCACACACATTTGCAGTCCACTATAGAGTGTTCGAGAGGGGCATCCGGAACTTTTGGAGCTTATGCAGCAATGAAGTACCTGGGCAAAGAGGGATACCAGATTACTATTGCTCATTGTCTTCAAAATGCGAACTATTTTCGCTATCGTTTGAGCCAATTAAAATTTGTAAAAGTGATAGCTATGCAAAATCAGGGGCCGAGTGTTGGTTTCAGAATTTACAACCCAGATGTAGTAAGCGATGCGGAAAAAGAATATCAATATGAATTTGATTTACAAAATACAGAAGAATATCTGCAAAGGTTTGAAAGAAATAGTGCATGGCACCGAAAGCTATTTCTGGATCGTGGAAAGGTAGGTTTATTTACAAACTGGGTAAAATTTATTGCACATACCGATTATGATGAAATGGGTAGAATGCATAAATCCCCAGGTGAAAAAGCAGTATTTATGAATCCCTTAACAACTAGAAAGGAGATTGATATTTATATTGAAAGTATTTGTCAGAGAATAAAAAAAGCATGTGTCGATTCAAAATGATATCGAATACCCATTTAATTTATTAAAATAACATGGAAAAAGGAAGTCTCAATGTTAAATATATAATGATGTTTTATTTCATTGCATTATTCTGAAAGTATATTTATTCGGATTGTAACTGAATATTAAGATATTTAATACTTTTTTAATTATAACAATTTCTTTTTATATTAATTCAATTAATATATTTTTAACTAACCTTATTTAATTATGAAAAATCTATCGTTTATTATTTTAGTCGTTCTTATCAGTTCTGTAAGTTTTTTTTCTTCGTGTAATAAAGCTACTGACCTAATAGCAGGCAATTGCTCTGCTAATTGGACAACAGAAGTAACTGATGAATTTTCTGCATTGGGTACAACTAGTGCTGCTTATGGTAATGACCAAAGCGCCGCAAATTGTACAGCTTATAAAGCTGCAATGAAAAAATATATTGATGCTTTAAAGTCATTATCATCTTGTACTTTGATAGTCGGAGCAAGCAAGACTGCTTTTAACGAAGCTTTAAAAGAAGCAGAAGATGATATAAAAACGCTTTGCTAATTATGTTGAAAGATGATTGCAATGGTATTACACAGGATGATGACCATTTACAATAATTATTAATAGACGACCTTTATATAAATTAACTATAGTTTATAGACAATACTGGCATTCAGATTTTATTCTGAATGCCAGTATTTTTTAATAAAATACCCGCAATTATTAAAAATCAATATTTATAAAACTTAAAAGAGAATAGTTCCTCGCAAAATTATTGACCTACATCCTTTTGCAAAAGTGTCTCCACTGGTGACACTTTTGCGTCTGCAAGCATAGTTCGTTCAAAATAACTACTTTCAATTTGACACTTCAACTCTCTTTTGCAGATAATAGAATGTAATACTGTTTTTCTTCAATGGATGTCGCACAATGCGCTCTTCCGGCAATTGATAATTGTAATCTGTATTCACAGTTGATTTTTTATTTAGCAAATCTGAAAAATATCGACATTACTCTACTGTGGTATTTGGGTTTGATTGAATAATCAGCTCTCTCTGGCCAAGTCCACGAGTCATGAATAGGCCAAAATTTTTTATTCGATGCCAAACATCAGGAAATTAAACCCACTGGTGGGATTAAAAACTTCACTAAGTTTGCAATGATGAAGGTAGAGATTATTAAATACACACTAAATTTTAAGTTTGAAGCAGGGACTTCCCGTGGTACAATGACATCGAAAGACAGCTACTTTATCAAGCTTTACGATCAGGCAAATCCTGCGATATTTGGAATTGGTGAGTGCAGTCCTTTGGTTGGGTTAAGCCCTGATTTAGGAGGTGACCTGTCTTTGGCAATGCAACATGCCATAAAATCCATATCACAAATTGATAACCTCAATTTGAACCACATATATGATATAATTCCCAGTGCCTATCCGGCGCTTCAATTTGCTTTTGAAACGGCCATTTTAGATTTACAAAGTGGAGGAAGAAGGATTTTGTTTAACAATGATTTTACGCTTTCTAAAAGTACCATTCCCATCAATGGCTTGGTATGGATGGGTGATAAGTCAACCATGCTGCAAAGAATTAAAGATAAAATAGCTGAGGGGTTCAATACCATAAAAATAAAAATAGGGGCCATCAATTTTGATGATGAGCTGGATTTAATAAAGCATATCAGAAATGAATATTCAAAAGACAGGATAACGATAAGATTAGATGCCAATGGTGCTTTTCGCCCAGAGGAGGCCCTGGGTATTTTGGATAGTTTGGAGAAATTTGATATCCACTCCATTGAGCAACCGATCATGGCAGGTAACAGGAAAGCCATGAAAAAATTATGTAGTCAATCTCCAATACCCATAGCCTTAGATGAAGAGTTAATTGGGGTAGGTGAGAGGAAAGAAAAAATACAATTGTTGGAAAATATCAAACCGGCGTTTATCATTATAAAACCAACTTTACTTGGTGGTTTGGAGAAAAGTAAGGGATGGATTGAACTGGCAAAAGACAGATCAATTGCTTGGTGGATAACTTCTGCCCTGGAGTCAAACATTGGTCTAAATGCCATAGCCCAGTTTACTGCCAACTATAATATTGACATGCCCCAAGGGCTGGGTACTGGACAATTATTTCATAATAACATCCAGTCGCCTTTGTGTATCGATCGGGGATATCTTAATTATGATAGGAGGGAAGGTTGGGATATTTTGGCCTTAGGTTGAGATAGTAATTATTTATTAATACCCAGAAAAAGACTATTATTTTTCACCTGCCAAGTGCAGATATTCCATAAAAATAGCCGCGATGGCTTCTCTAATTTTTAGCTCGGTGAGGGGTTCATTTTTTTTCAAAGAACCAGTGCCCACACCATGCCAAATGATTTTTTCTTTTTTGATATCTATGATATCAATAATTATTGAAGATTCTTTCTTTGATTGATCTCTGGGCTGATCATATCGATTATTATATCCTCCATACCTGCGGTTATAATTATAAGAATTGTGGTCGTAGGGATATAAGTTATTGTCATTTACAATTTCAATTGTGTTTTTTGTGTTGCCCTGGATTTTTATCATCAAATCAGCATCCTGAATGCTTTTATAACCACGAGATTTCATTTCTTCAGCTACAGCATCAAACAATACTTTTTGCACATTTTCGCTAAAGGCAAAGTTAGATGCAGGGATATTTTCAGGATTGTAGAACTTAAACGAATTGTAATTCTTGAAATCTCCCGGGAATGGTGAGTCAGATTGTATCTTGAATTGTGGACTACAAGAAAAACATGTGATCAAAAAAATCAATGTTATATATTTCATTTACTATAAATAAATATGGATTAAAACTCAATAATTAAAATAACGTAAGATCGATATCAATATTAGAAATCATAATTGAAATATTGAATCCGGATTTGCGTACCTTTTTTACAGCTTGGGAATGGTCATTAAAATACAAATCGCTAATAGAATCGATCAAGTACTGAGGCAAATATATAATCCCTCATCATTTCGATGGCCTTAGTTTCATTATCAGAAAAGTTTCCCGCAGTGGTTACGACAACCATTTCGAGATGAGGTATAATAAATATATGTTGTCCGCCATCACCCCATGCGAAAAAAATATCATTTTTTACTAGTGCCCTAACAGCATCTGCTCTATAGGAAAATTTCCACCAAAAATAGCCGTAATTATAATACCCTGAAATGCTTGCCTTGGTTCTTGATGATCTATTATTCCAATTGTCATCAAAAATTTTCTGATCTTCCCATAAACCGTTTTTTAAATACAATTGTCCGATTTTGGCCATATCCATGGGTCGCATATGCAATCCCCATGAGGCATTGACATAATTGCCGGATATTTGCTCCCATTTCCAGCTTTCAATTTTCAATGGATCAAAAAGTTTTTCTTTGGCATATTGCTCCAATTCTATCCCAGTTAGTTTTTGAATGATAGGAGCCATTAAAATTCCATTACCACTATTAAAATTAAATTTATCTCCGGGCTCTCTTATCATTGGAGAAGCAAGAATGTTTTCGATCCAGTCATCACTTTTGGTCATTGCGTAGGCATCATTTTTTTCATCACCAAAAGGGTAAGTCCATTCGTCCCACCAAAGCCCTGAGGTATTTGACATTAAATGACCAATTTCTATTTTGTCTTTTTGAGGGACGTTTTCGAAATATTGGACGTATTCAGGAAATAAATCTATAATCTTAGTATGATGGTTTATGGAGCTGTCTTCAGACAGCATTATTCCCACAAGGGCAGAAACGACGCTTTGAGTTGTGGCACCGATGGCATGCAAATCATCTCTTTGATTATCGGCGTAGTAATTTTCAAAAACAATTTTATCGTTTCTTAAAATCAATAAGCTAAGAATTTCGCCAAACGTGCCTTTTTTAATTTCACTATTTAGCTCATTTAGTTTATCGGTATCAAAATTTTCAAATCTTGGTTGGCTATAATCCAAAAAACTATCTGGACCTGGATTGTCAATTTTGCAAGAAGAAAATAAACAAGCTATAATCAATATGGATATTATATATTTCACTGCATTAAATTTAGCAATCTGATTTTAAGTATTATATCGCCCTTCAGACCATAGTAATCATTTGATTCAAAACCGACAAGTTCGATATCTCCTGTAACGATATATCCCGCATTTACCTGAAAAGAGAATATCTTGCTGATCTGCCAATCTACTCCTACAAAGATATTATAAATGAAGATATGATCTGTGAAGGTGTCACTTGCATCATTATTTGGAACCCAGGATACTTCTCCATATTGAACGCCAATTCCGGCCAAGGGTCTGATTTTTGAATTGAAAAATAAATATTGAGCTTGAATGCCAATATTTGACTGTTCATATTTATGTGATGATGGGAAGATGATTTGTCTATTAAAATTATCAATGCCTTTAAAGTAGGATATATTTAGCTCCAATTTATTGCTGTACTTAAGTCCTATTCCGATTCCAACAAATGTAGCCCAGGTATTTGCAAATTGATTGCTGCTGAACATAGGTGCTACAAACATATCTAAAGTGTTGCTTTTTTTTATTAAATCGCTGTCGGTGGAGGTTTCACTATTATCCTGAGCTTGGAGTAAAAAGCTATTAAATATCAGAAGAAGAATTATTCCGCTTTTCAATTCATTAACAATTAAGTGAATATTAAAATTAATGAAAAAGTATGGATTATTGATAACCTTTTTAGAAACTGTCTATAAACTATCCCCGCCAAGGTTTTGCGACTTTACAAACTTTGTTCAGCTTAATATTGACTTGAAAACATCGTCACATCAAAGGTAGACATTCCATTGAACGGTGCGAGGTATTGAAAGGCCGTGTCGCCCAAAATATTGCTCATATATTTGTATTTATCCCAACTTAAATAGTAATTGAAGTATATTAAATGATTTAGTATGAGCAAAATTATCAAATGTTATATCGTTGGATTCTTGATGTTAATGATAACTTCAGAAATATCCGGACAAAAACCAGGCTATGATGTGGTAGTTTACGGAGCTACAGCAAGCGGGGTGATGGCATCAATTGCAGCTGCAGAGGAAGGAATGAATGTGTTGTTGATCGAACCTGGACAGAATGTTGGTGGAATGGTTACCGGTGGACTTTCACACACAGATTATGGTGACCGGACTGTCATTGGTGGATTGGCCTTAAAATTTTATCAAAAAATAGCTGAATACTATCAGGCACAGCTTTTTTATTGGCGAGGATCTGAACCTCATATTGGAGAAAAAATTATGTTGGATTGGCTAAAAAAATCTGGCGTAGAAATTCTTTTCAACAAGCGAATTAACAAAGTTGCCAAAGAAGGAACTTCAATTCGCAGTATCATACTTACAGATGGCACCGAAATAGCAGGAAAAATATTTATTGATGCTGGATATGAAGGTGACTTGATGTCGAGGTCTGGAGTATCTTACACCTGGGGCAGGGAAGGCCAAATGGAGTACAACGAATCCTGGGCAGGCCGGCAATCTATCATGCAAACCAGCCACCAGATTGATGCAAAAATCAATCCTTTTAAAAATGAAAAGGAAAAAGACTTGTTGCCACTGATTAACCCAAGACCTATGGCGGGAATTGGAATGCAGGATAAAGGTATTCAATCGTATTGTTTCCGACTGATCGCAACCAACAGAAAAGAAAACATGATCCCCTGGACAATACCACCTAATTACAACTCTGAGACATACGAATTGGCACGAAGGTATTATGTTGCAAAACCCAATGGTTCTTCTCTTATTGGATTTCGGGTTACTTTACCCAATGGAAAGTCCGACATCAATTCCTCAGCTGGGATTTCTACCAATTTATTGGACGGATCAAGCTGGGAATATCCTGAAGCAGATTACGAAAAGCGGGATAGTATTTGGCAATGGCACAGAGACTATACACTTGGTTTGGCCTGGTTTCTATCCACTGACCCTGTTGTTCCGGAGCGTGTCAGATCTTATATGAAAACTTTTGGTTTGTGCAAAGATGAATATTTAGATAATGATCATTTCCCACATCAATTGTACGTTAGGATAGCTCGTCGAATGAAAGGAGCATATTTTATGACCCAGCACGATCTGATGAACGATTCACTAAAGTACGATGCAATAGGCATGGGAGCTTATAATATTGATGTCAGGGAAGTCCAGCGAAATTATACTTATATAAGCCGCTTTCCGGATATGAAGTACGAAGTTTACAACGAAGGATATTTATCTATTCCCGTAGCACAATATCAAATTCCATACCGCTCTCTCGTGCCCAAATTTGCCGAATGCAGAAATCTACTTGTTCCAGTTTGCATTTCAGGGAGTGCTCTTGCTTTGGCTTCCATCAGGATGGAACCGCAATATATGATTATGGGGCAATCGGCTGGTGTAGCGGCTTCCATGGCTGTGAAATCGGGTCGTTCCGTACAACAAATCGACGTGTATGAATTACAGGAAAAACTAAAAGCAGAGGGACAGGTGCTTTCCTTGGAGAATAATCCTTATGGTCTCTGGAATACTGAGGAATCTATCGTAATTGACAACCAGATGAAAGGATTCACTGCATTCAGTGGCAATTGGCACGTAGAAGAAACGATTCATCCCGAACGCTACGAAATGAATTTTAGGTATCTTCCAGCAGGACGAAATGGCGTATTCGAATACCATCCCTATTTATTCCAAACAGGAAATTATGACATCTACCTATGGCATCCCTCTTCGCCGGAATACACTTCCAATGTCACTGTTAAAGCCTATCATACCCAAGGACAGACAACTGTACAGGTTAATCAGCAAAAAACAGGAGGGCAATGGACTAAAATAGGTCGCTTTCATTTCGAAAAAGGACAAGGATTGCGATTGGCCATTGAAGCAAAAAATTTAATGAAAATTGCTATTGCCGATGCTGTGAAATTTGAATTGGTGAAATAGGTTAATAAATAGAGATTACTTCTACCTTTCAACTTATTCATTCTCTTTGTCCCACTCGAAGTGGGATGAATTATTAGAGGTTTTCAGCAATATAACACTTCGTGAAATTGTTAATTATACAGCTGAATATCAGCCCATTAACATCAAGCCTAATTGCTACGATTATGGCTTGGTATATATCTACATATAAATCACTTTTATGTAAATGGTGGTATCGGTTTTTAACAGAAAGCTTGCTTTGCTAAAATTTGGCCTATTTGTGATGCCAATAGATTGATAATTTGAAAAACCTATGCCTTCTTTCGGCAGCACAAAACCAGTATCAATTTTACCGTTTTCATTTTCATCGTGCAAAATGTTTACGGCATATTTTCCTTTCGGCAAATCTTTAAAGATTACCGATGATGCATTTCCTATGATCGCACCTTTCAGCATCCTATAATGTTTTGTGTAGTGCTTATCCGGAATAGTGCCATCTTCGTTGTACAGGGCAAATTGCACTTTTCCTGTCTCATTACGCAATTCGCTTACCTTTATCGTTAGAGAAAAGCTATCGTTATTATTAACATAAGTAAAGGCCGAGATAAAAAAAGCGAACAAGAAAATTATGAATATTTTAGGCATGTTAACGGTTTTTAAAGTCATGGAACTGGGCGCTCAGGTTCTTTTTTTGTAACTCAAGGTGGCCAGGGTAAGCACCACACCGGCAAAGACTGCCATAATCGCAAAGTCCATTTGAATATCTGCAAAGGTGCTTCCTTTGAGCAAGATCGCCCTAATCACTTTGATGTAATAGGCAATGGGATTGATCAATGTGAGCTTCTGTGCCCATTGTGGCATATTTTCTATCGGGGTAAACAAGCCGCTCATTAAAATAAATATGACTATAAAAAACCATGACAAGAACATTGCCTGTTGCTGGGTGTCGGTAAGGGTAGAAATCCACAAGCCTATACCTAAAATCACCAACATATAAATGGAAGAATAAGCATAGAGCAATGGCAAACTGCCGTTGATGGGGATATCAAAGATGATTTTTCCAATAAGTAGTCCAAAGGTCAATTCAAATAAGGCGATCACCCAGAAAGGTAGGAGCTTGCCGATCAGAAAATATATTTTATTGATCGGCGTCACGTTGATTTGTTCAATGGTGCCAATTTCCTTTTCTCGCACGATGTTCATGGCCGACAAAAACATCCCCACCATGGTAATGAGCAACGCCAATATTCCGGGCACCATCAGGTTTTTGTACGCCATCTCTTCATTGAACCAATACCGTGATTCTACAGTGACTGGTAATGCAGGCATATTGGGCAGCCCATTCCATTCTTGTGCAATAGTGTTGCTAAAACCATAAATAATACCGTTGGCGTAGCTGTACGACAAGGTGGCTGCCTGTCCGTCGATGCTGTTGACATCCAGCATCAAAGAGGCGTTTTTTTCCTTTTGTAGTTTTTCAGCAAAGCCCTGAGGTATGCGCACCATCAGGGTTGCCCTGTTGTGATCGAGTGCCTCCATGCCTTCCTTGAAATTGGCCACCGCTCCTATGTTATGAAAATATTTGGAGGCATCAAATTGTGCCATCAGCCTTTCAGAGGTCTGTGAGCGGTCGTTATCTATGTACACATAATTTATATTTTCCAATTCGAAATCAGCAGCAAAGGTCAGGATGACCAACTGTACAACCGGCAATGCAAATATAATGGGCAGCATGGCCTTGTTTCTGAAAATTTGCAGAAACTCTTTTTGTAGTAAATATTTTAATATTCTCATTGCAAGCGGATGTTATAGTTTTTAATGCTTAACCCGATCAGTCCAAGGGTCATGCCTATCAAAACAAGCGTCTCTTTCCATACATAAGCCAATCCAACGCCCTTGAGCATAATGTCTTTGATGATGATGAGAAACCACTTGGCGGGAATCACATTGCTAATGATCTGCAAAGGCATGGGCATACTCGAAATCGGAAAAATGAATCCAGATAGCAAAATTGTGGGCAACATGAGCCCAAACAAGGAAAGCATCAGCGCCGTTTGCTGGGTTTCAGAAACGGTGGATATCAATACGCCAAGGCTCAGGGCAGTGATGATGAACAGCAGGCTTTCGAGCAAGAGCAACACGATGCTTCCGTTGATCGGGACATCGAAAATGAGGTAGGCCATCAACAGAATGAAGGCGGCATTTAAGATTGACAGTATGATAAAGGGCACTAATTTACCAATGATAATGGTTACGGGTTTCAATGGCGAGACATACAATATTTCTATGGTTCCCAATTCTTTTTCTCGGGTGATAGAAATAGATGATAACATCGCAGACACCAACATTAATATGATGGTAATGACCCCCGGCACAAACATCGAAACGCTTTTCAGCTCGGGGTTGTAATGCCAACGCACTTCGCTATTGACGGTTTCTATCTTTGTTCCTCCTCCTACATGCCCCTTCATCCAGGTCATGATAATGCCGTTGGCACTGTTGGTTAAGATGCTGGCCAGATTAGGATCCGATCCATCGGCGACCAATTGAATTTTTGCTTCGCCACGGATAAATTTTTGCTCGAAATCGGATGGGATAACAACAATAATTTTTGCTTTACTTTTTCTGAATGCATCCATCATTTCATCCTTGGAGTGAACAGATGCTGTCAAATTGAAAAAATCGGAAGACACCAATTTATCCACCAATTGATTTGAAAATTGTCCTGGAGATTGATTATAAATTGCCATATCGGCATTAGATACTTCGGTGGTGATGGCGTAACCAAATAGCATCAGCTGTGCCAGTGGCATTCCGAATAATACCAGCAGCGTTCGTTTATCGCGAAAAATATGGTAAAACTCCTTTTTTATAAATGCTATAAATTCTTTCATACTTAGTAATTTAATGAGAGAATGAATGAATGCTAAAATGGGTAAATGCCTCAATAAAAAAATGAGGTGCCTTGTATTGCAGTTTCATCATCATTGATCTTTTGTTTATAACTTCTACCACTTCAATCTCCTTTCCTTGTACTGCGCACAGCCATGTGCAGAAAAACATCATTCATCGTTGGCTTATTGTATTTTTTCATGAGTCCTTGTGGGGTATCAAAATCACGCATTTCACCATCTACCATGATCGATACCCGGTTGCAATACTCGGCTTCTTCAAGGTAGTGCGTGGTCACAAAAACGGTAATGCCACTGTCTGCCGCTTTGTAGATCATGTTCCAGAACTGCCTTCGCGTAATCGGATCGACGCCACTTGTGGGTTCGTCAAGAAATACGATACCTGGATTATGAATGATGGCGATAGAAAAAGCTAACTTTTGCTTCCATCCCAATGGCAGCTCGCCCACAAAGCGATCGACATAATCTTCGAGTTCCAGTTCCTCGATCAATTTGCTTCCTCGGCTTTTAATGTCTTTGGGTTTCAATCCATAAATACCACCGTAAAAGCGAATGTTCTCACGGATGGTCATGTCCTGATAAAGAGAAAAATGCTGGCTCATATAGCCAATATTTTTTTTTATTTCTTCGGATTGCGAAAAAATATCGAAACCCGCAATGGTAGCCTGCCCAGAAGTAGGCTTCGACAGACCGCACAACATTTTGATGGCGGTAGTCTTGCCGGCACCATTGGCACCAAGAAAACCAAATATCTCCCCTTGTTTTACTTCAAAGGTGATGGCGTCAACCGCTACAAAATCACCAAATTTTTTGGTGAGATGGGAAGCTACAATGGCTTGTTTATCCGTCATGATCCGCTGTTTTTTCATTAACCATCAAATCCATAAAACAATCTTCAATCAAGGGTTTCCCTATTTCAATGTGTACTTCTTCCATTTTCATGGGAATGAGTTGTTTTTTAAACGCTTCTTCATCGATCAAAGCATTGGAATATATGTGTATTTCCTGTCCAAATGAATAGGCTTCATAGCCCATGCTTTCTAAGGCTTGCAGCGCCTGATAGATATGCCGAGTCTTCACTTTATATAGATACTTGCCAAATTGATCCACGATACCATCGGGCGTATTGATCTTGAGTATATTGCCATCCTGAATAAGGGCTACTCGATCGCACAGGGCCGCTTCGTCCATGTAGGGGGTAGAAACCAAAATGGTCACCCCTTTTTCTTTTAGCGACTTCAGCATATCCCAAAACTCGCGCCGCGATACGGCATCAACGCCAAAAGTAGGCTCATCAAGTACCAACACTTCTGGTTTGTGAATCAAGGCGCAACTCAAGGCCAGCTTTTGCTTCATGCCACCACTCAAGGCGCCAGCTCTTCGGTTTTCGAAAGGCGCCAACTGCTCATAAATATCCTTTATGAGCTCGTAATTTTCAGCAATGGTGGTATTGAAAATTGTAGCAAAAAATTCCAGATTTTCCTTTACACTCAAATCCTGATAGAGTGAAAACTTTCCGGGCATATAGCCAACATTTTTGCGCACGTACTTGTAATCGCTAAGCACATTGCGTCCCTTAAAATATGCCTGCCCTTCGTCGGGCAACAGCACCGTAGTCAGTATCCGAAACAAGGTGCTTTTTCCGGCTCCATCCGGACCAATTAAGCCAAATAACTCTCCCTTGTCAACCTGAAAATTGATGTTATTTAACGCCAAGTTGCTCCCGTACGATTTGCTGATGTTTTCGAAGCGAACCATTATTTAGCAGCAGTTAACCACAATTCTCCGGGCATACCAATCTTGATCCGACCATCATTTTTTACCCTGACCTTTACGGCATATACCTGATCTAAACGCTCCTCTTTAGTTTGGATGGTCTTGGGTGTAAATTCTGCCTCAGCAGATACCCAAATCACCTTACCGGGATAGTCAATCATTTCATTATTAGTCCCATCAATTTTAACAGTAAAGGTGTCGCCCAACTTTATGGTTGATAATTGAGATCCTGAAACATAAGCTCTAAGATCTATAAGATCTATATTGGCTATTTTATAAAGCGGCTTTCCTGGAGCGGTAAATTCATGGGCTTCGGCAAGCTTTTTCAATACAATGCCATTGACAGGATTCACTACCTTGCTCTTGCGTATTTTTTCTTCCAGTTGCAGCATCTTTGCATCAATAACCTCCAGTTGGGCAAGCACACCAGCATATTGTGATTTTGCATTTTGAATCTGGCTATGCACCACATCAATTTGTCCCTCAATTTCATCTAATTGCTGGTTCGTTGCAGCTCCTGCCTTTACAAGATTTATGATCCGCTGATGTTCTCTTTCCAGATTGGCAAGTTGATTTTTCAGCACTTCTATCTGAGTAGAAATAGAGGTTGTTTTACTTGCTGTCGCTTTCCGGTTGGCTGCCATTTCCGGTTTGAGCAAATGCAAATCAGTGGTGTCGATATATCCAACAGTCTCGCCCGACTGGTAGGTGGATCCTTCCTCAATTTTGAACTGCACCAACTCACCGGGCATTAGAGAAGAAACTACAGTTTCATCAACCTCAAAATTACCATAGGCATCTGCCAATTCTTCATTTCTGTTACAGCCTGTCATCATGAGTAGCACTGTTATTACTGTTATTCCTTTTTTCATAATCTATTTTCCTTGTATAGTGGTATAATTTAGTTTGGCAAGCACCAGTTTCAATTCATGGATTTTTTGGTTTAATCTTGCTTCTTCTTCCCGATTCAATTCAGTGATGTAATCGGTAGAAGTGATGGCACCATTTTCTAATTCCGAGGCTTTGATGGTAGAAATTTCGGTGCGGAGTTTTATCATTTCCTCGTCTCGAGCAAGCAAGTCCCCCATTTTTATGATCTCTTGTTGCAGGGTTTTCAATTCGGTGATAAACTGTGTTCTTACTCTGTTTTGTTCCTTCGTGGCAATTTGCTGGTTTAAACTCAATATTTGCTTTTCATTTTTTGCTCTGCCGTAATCCACGATATTCCATTTCATTCCCACCCCGATCATCGCCATAAAGGCCACTTCATCTTTAAAAATATCATATCCAGGATAGCCTCCTCCTACATTGCCAAAAGCATTGATTCGTATATTTCGACTTGTGCCAATCATATCTTTCTGAAACTCAAAGTTTTCTATTTGCATATCTAACAATTGAATCTCCGGACGCCCGTCCACATTATTGTCTAAAGTGATTTGCGGACTTGGGGCAATCAGCTCAGTTTCATCAGGTATTTCCGCTCCGGTTATTACTGACAGCGAAGCGAAAAGTGACTTTTTTGTGTGCTCCGTTTCTATGATTTGCTGATCTATATGCAAGATTTCAGCCTGTAGAGATTTGCTCGTTGCCGGTGAAACGACACCAAATTCCATGGCAGACTGTATTACTTTTAATCGCTCTGCAACTACTGCTCGTTTTGATTTGAGCAAAGCGATGTTGTCAGCAGTCAGTAAAATTGACATGTAAATACCGATGACTTTTGACTTCACCACAAGCTTGTCTGATTCAATTTTCTTTTCCAGCATGGAATACTTTGATTTTTCCAGTTTCCGCTTGCTGGCGGTAACGCTTCCGTCATATATCGTCTGGTTAAAATTGACCAATAGGCGATTGAAATTTAATGGCACGGTTGGTCCTTCTACTCCCGGGATATTAATAGGAATTGATAAGTTTTCATTTTGATAGGTAGCATTTCCATCCAGTACCAATTGAGGATACCAGGACTTTGATACATTTTCATTGGCCAGCGCTGCTGACTCCCGATATGCGGTGGTCTGTTGCTCATATTCAAAATGCCGGTATGCACGCTCGATACAAGTATCGAGCGGAATACTGCTTTGCGACCAGGCGTAAAGCGGCAATTGTAGTAGTAGTATTAATACGAATTTATTCATGGATCATATTGATTAATGTTTGCTTTACCAATTTTTTTCTGTCGTTTAACAGTGATTCTGTTGTCTTGTTGTCCTCCGTTAGTTCATCGATTAAGGGGGTGATCATAAACGGAAAAACACATAAGGAAATAAGTGTCAATATAAATTGCATTGCAAATTCAGGCGGTTTATTATCAGGTAAGGCCAATTTTGCGCTGTTTATTAATGACTTAATTTTTTTTTCAAAACCCAGTTGACTTATTATCTCCGGGCTGCGATTCATCTCTGATACAAAGAAAACGGGCAAGTGACTGTTTTTACTCAGAAGCTTGAAATAGGCATCAACAATGGCAGATATTTTTTCTTCCAGAGACAGGGTCTCATCAGAAAATAATAATGCTACATTATTTAATAATTCACTTGTGGCCCTGTCAAATACTTCAGTAAATATTTTCGCTTTCGATTTGTAATAATAGTGGAGCAAACCTTTGTTTACTCCCGCCTTGTCGGCAACCATTTGCATTTTTACGCCATCTAATCCATGCTTTAAAAATAGCATTTGTGCTGCGCCAATTATTTTGTCTTTGGTATTCATCGTATTTATTGTTGGACAAATGTAAACTTAATATTTACCCAAACGGGTAAATTAAAGAAAAAGTTTACCTATCTGGGTAAATAATTTTTTATGATGTTGATACACTGGTGTTTAGAGGATAAAATTAATTCGCGGCAGAGTAAGCGCTTCTGGTTTTTACTTGGAAAATTATAATGTTTTCTCATGATGAGTTAATATGCTTTTAAGAAAGCAATTATATAATACACTTCGATTTTACCCATGTAGCATATTTTGTATCTCATCATTCAAGAAGTTGTTCTATTTATTAATTATGTTTATAGTTCATTAGATTCTATTATAAATTATGAATAGGCGATCCTTTATTGAAAAAACCTCTTTAAGTTCAGCAGCTCTGATTTCGACTTTTGGCATTCAGGCAGTAGCAAATAATAAAAAGATGAAAATTGGACTGGTTGGTTGTGGTTGGTATGGAATGGTTATAACAAAAGCCGCCCTAAAGGTAGATGGTGTTGAGGTGGTAGGAATTTGTGATGTGGATACTGATCATTTAAGCAAAAGCGCTGATGAATTGGAAAAGCTTCAGGGCACAAGACCCAAAGAATATAAAGATTACCAAGACCTGATTGATCAGAAAGGTCTTGAAACACTATTTATTGGAACACCACCACATTGGCATGCATTGCAGTTCATAGCTGCATGTGAAAAGGGCTTAGATATTTATTGTGAAAAACCATTGGCATATGATGTGAATGAAGGATTGGCCATGATAAAGGCAGCCGAAAAAGCTGGTAACATTGTGCAAATAGGATTTCAAAGAAGACAAAGTGAAGCCTTCAAAAAAACCAGGGAAATTATAGAAAGTGGAACAGCAGGAAAAATTAATCAGATAAAAACTCAAATACATTATAATCCCGGTATTTTAGATACATCTATTCAATCTCCACCATCTGCTTTAGATTGGGAAGCCTGGTGTGGTCCAGCTCCAAAACTGGGTTATAGCCCAAGCATAGGACATAAAGTCTGGAGACTAGAAAAGGAGTATGGCAATGGCCATTTGGTAGATTGGGGAATTCATCATATTGATATTATCCGTAATATCATGGGTCTTGGGATGCCCTTAGAAATCAAATCAATTGGGGGGATTAATGAGTTAAAAGGAAAAATCACGACTCCTGACACCCTAAATTCAATGATAAAATTTGACGGCATTCCATTATTTTGGCAACATAGATTGTGGGGGACAGGAGGTATTGATAAATCATACAACAATGGTATTTTCTTCTATGGTGAAAAAGCAACAATTTTTGCCACTGACAGAAAAGTAGTGATTTTACCAAATGGAAAGGGACAGCAACAAGAAATGCTTGAAATCCCAACAGATGGTATGCAGGAAAAGCATGTCTCGAATTTTCTACATGCTGTAATAAATAAAAACAAGAATTTGATTGATTGCCCAATCGAAGATGCATTTCAATCTACAGCCACGGTACAACTGGCCATGATATCCTATTATACCAATTCTGAGGTAAAGTATGACATGGAGAAAAATATGATTTTGGGAAATGATGCAGCTTCCGAATTATTGGTAAGAGCATATCGTGGGAAATATAAAAGGCCTGTTTAAATAGACAACACTTCGTTTAATTATTAATTATGAATTATAAATTAAACACTTGATTATCTGTTGTTTATAGTAAATTTTACAAATCGTGTAAATTACCCTTTATCAATGAATTAATAGAGGTTCCCTTTATAACGAACAATTGAATAGAGTTACCCTAATTTTTATAATTAATATTTTCTTACAAGTGGTAATGCTTATGAGTTACAGTATGGAGTTGCAAGAACAAGAAACTTGAATACGATTACCCGTATGAGTTTCACAAATTAATAATCCCATTGCATTAAATCACATAAAACCTTATCTTTCAAAATGACACAACAGACCCACCAACACGCCTCTTCTGCATACAAGCTTGCTGCTATCATGCCTGCCCACGGTAGCTTTAGCAAAGGAGGGTTCACCGATATCGTAGGATATACGGCAATGATGACAGACCTTTTGAAACTAAGCACCCAGATCCATAAAATCGTAAATTCTCAGAATATATACCTGGTAATTAAATTGGCAATTAAAAAGCATAAATCGAATATATAATATGTTTAAGATACCTGAAATGTTATAATTATAGGTTAAACCATAAACCCAATCTACAAATCATGATACGACGAGAATTTATTAAGGCAAGTGCGATAGTCGCCGGATCCTTAGTTGCCCCAATTGCATTACACGCAAAGAGTGAAAAAATAAAATTGGCCATATTGGGCACCGGCTGGTGGGGCACTGATTTACTATTAACAAGTGCTATGTCATCGGGACAGTTTGATATTGTTGGGCTGTGTGATATCGATAAATTAGCACTAAATAAGGCCGCTGACAAGATTGTTGAGGCAGGTGAAAATAAGCCACAGCTCTTCTCTTCCTATATGGAATTGTATGAAATTCCCGGACTTCAGGCTGTGGCGATTGCTACTCCCACCCATTGGCATGCTTTGCAATTTATTGCTGCTTGCAAAAAAGGATTACATGTCTTTCTTGAAAAACCAATTAGCTATGACATATATGAAGGTAAGGCGATGATGGATGCACATCAAAAAGCGAATAATGTCGTGCAGGTGGATTTTCCAAGGCTAATGGTTGATACCAATGATCAGGTAAAGGCATATATTAATAGTGGCGAAGCAGGACAAATAAGGCAAGTTAAGGCTAATATAAATACAGGAGGAGCTGCAAGTTTAGTTGAAAAAGAAATTCCCGAAACATTCGATTTTGAAACTTACTGTGGTCCAGCACCAAAGAAAAAATTCTTGTGTTCTCCGAAGGCGAGTAAGCCAAACTGGAGAGCACAACATGATTTTAACAGAGGAATTATGGCAGACTGGGGCATTCACTATATTCACAATGTCAGGCAAGTTCTGGGATTAGATATGCCGGATAATGTATCTGCAATTGGTGGTAATACCCGAAATGTCACCATGGATAATCCGGATCATCTTGATGTTAGGTTTGACTTTGATGGATTACCCGTTTACTGGTCACACAAGGAATGGGGATTTACATCTCCTATACCTGATAATAATATCGGTGTCTTCTATTATGGGGAAAAGGCGACAATTTTTGCCGGTGATCTTGGGTGGGAGGTATATCCGGCAAAGGGAGCTGAAAAAATTGCTCACGGCGATGTTAGGTTTATGCCAAAAGGAGTTGATGTTACAAGCACTTACATGAAAATGATCATTGATCTTTTTACTGAATTTGCTGATGGGATAAGAACAAATTCAAATAAGGAAATTACAAATACGTTGGCGGAAGCGCAAAAGACTACATCTTGTGTTATCTATGGTGACTTAGCCTATATTTCAAAATCAGCTGTGAATATTGATAATTCAACAATGGAAATCTCGAACAATGAAGAAGCTCAAAGTATGCTTATCAGAGCGTATCGGTCGCCTTACAAACATCCTTACAAGGTTTGACGTTGCATAGTATCGTTCAGTCTATATATACAAGTCTGGAATTATACATAATTCCGATACCATGTCCAAATAGGGTCTCCTACGGAAGATAATGCTAAGACTCATACTCTGAGGAAGATTCTTGTTAGACTAAACGACTATGTCCAAGCGGGGTCTTCCGTAGGAGACCCCCGATAATGCCTCAATTGGCCAACCGTCACAACTTCACCCAATCTTCAAAAAAATGTAAAATTTCCGTTGTGCAGGAAATAATTTTCGTTATATCTTTCGACAATCATAACTTTTAGTGATTCCATAATCACAACGGTTATTGTACTTTTACGATCAATTATGCATACGAGGATACTCCTGATTTTTATTTTATTGCCAACCCTGGCATACACACAGCGTACAGAGAAAGCTATCGATTTTTCTTCTCATAAGAATCGTCTCATTTTTGAATTAGAAAACGACATGCTATTTAGTACTGATAGTTATTATACTGCAGGATTAGGATTAACATATACGCACAAACATTTAAAAAGAACGCCAGCTCAACTTATTCTTAAACCGAAAAGTGAACATGTATTGACCTATTCTGGTTTTGGGATTGAGCAGCGCCTTTTTACCCCTTCCTCCATCATTATGCCAGATGAAATAGCTAACGACCAACCTTATTCAGCATACATTTTAGCTACTAATTTCTCTGTTATTGTAAACCAGGAAAAGAAAATGAAACTTTCGAACGAAATAGGAATTGGTGTAATGGGGCCTTTAGCCGGTGGAGAAGAAGTGCAGAGTTTTGTCCACAAAATTGTTGGATCTGCAATTCCTATTGGTTGGAATGAACAACTCCAAAACACCTTTTTAATTGATTATCAATTTCGTATTGAAAAAGGATTTGGTCCTGATTTGCTCGCAAATCATTTAGTGCCATTTTTTGGTGCGAGAGTGGGTACGCTTACCAATCGGGTACAAATTGGAGCTATGTTAAAGTTAGGTAATAAAGATAAATATTTGCAGCACAATATTAATACTAAAAGCCTGAAAAAGAAGTTTATCTGGGAGTGGATTTTTTCTGCAAATCTACAAGGTGTATTTTATGATGCCGTTTTGCAAGGTAGTATGTTTAGAGAAGATAAAAATGCTTTAAATAGATCAGAAACAACTTCACATCAATACCAATTCCGAACAGGGGTTAATTTATTTTATCATAACTTTAGCCTACGATATATGTTAAACTTTAATTCTTCAAACTTCAATGCTGCGGTTTATCATAGATTCGGTGGAATAAACATCGGATATTCGTTTTAACCTACCAAGGCATTGATGAAAATCAAACATTTTATTGGTGGTTAAATCCAGATTTACTACTAAGGTTGCCAAAACAATAACTTTGTTGACCGAATGCAAAGTTAAAATTATACATTTTGGTAAAAATTAAGACTTGTTGAATAGAATTGCTCAATTTAGGTAATATTTGTTTTCCAGTAAATCTTCATCCTTATAATCTGAATGATTTTCAAACAGATTAAGTGCTTTTTCAATTTCAGGTTTTGCCTTTGCATGACTCTCGTTATGTATTAAGCTGTGTGCATAATCGCTTGTCAACCGAGTTCCTCTATCGTAAATAATATTATTGCTCGAAATATTTTGACCCTCGATTAATATTCGGTTTTGGTCATAAAAATCAATAAACTTCCTGGGTTCTTGATGCAGGTTCTGGCTATATGTTGAATCGAATAATTCGTTAAAATTCATCACAGTTAAAATAAAAGTAGTGTGTTGATTGGATATTTCAAATTTATTCCCTGAATAATAATTCGAGGCATGTCGTTCCCCAGATCTTTTTTGTAAAATTTCAGATTTACAGTTTTGCTTTCTCCTGGTGCAAGTGAAATATAATTGTCACTCCAGAAAACGGGTAAAATAGATGAACCGTCAGATTTTTTTACAGCATTCATTTCAATAAAAAATGCCAGTTTATCTGATGGATTATTAATGGTCACATTTAGTTCCCACTCTTCTCCTTGCCTCACAATTTCTTTTTCTACCAAAACATCTACTTTATCCATAGTGTTGATTTTGGTGAAATCTGCATATTGTTTTTGCGGCGTATAAAACCATACATATTTGTCCCATGCCATTTGATCTTTCTTGGTGGCTAGCCAATAGAAATTATCTGAGACTAATTTTCCTGAGCTGTTTTTTAATTTCATATCAAGAAAATATACATCGTTCTTGCCTTTTAGTGTAGGTAAATCCAGTAATTCTTTAAAGTCATTACTTCCCAGTACTACACTTTCTTTCTGCTCAAAAACTAGCTTAGAATTTATATCATAAAGGCTAATATGTGCTTCATATCCCTCGATTTCTTTTTGATCATCGTTGCTCACATATACCTTGTGATCATGGTAATTATAGATAAGTGTTGATGGTTGTCCGGCTTTCATGGTGCCAAAGTAGGCTCCGGTTGGCATAAGGAAATAATCATATAATTGCCAGTAAAATTCCGGCCATGGAGAATTAAGCATCCATTGTACCACGCCTGTAGCTTTCTTTCTGTTAACGACATGTGCCTCAAACATTGGTCGCATGGCTTCATAATTCATCAACTGTGCCTTAAGCGCTAATTCCTCCAAATTTTTTGGCTCTCCATATTTATTGTTCAGTGCCTCCAGATAAACAGTCACACTATTAAAATCTTTTCGTCCAGAGTGGTAGTTCCACATATCGTTAGCCGGAGGCCATAGATATTCTTCAGGGATCATTTTCTTGATACTCCCAATTGGAGGTATTTGTGGTCCGGGTCCGGTTTCGGAATTAAATCCATATGCACCACCATACTTACTGTCATCTTCAAACCAATAAACAGGTGGTACATATTCGTACGGGCCAAACATTTTCATTCCCGAAGGGCCGGATATTTCACTTTCAAATTCACCCGCTGAAAGTAATAGTGATCTTGTATCATCAATCTGTTCCAGGGTTTTAAGATATCTTTTTTCCAAACTTGGCTTTGGCATGGCATCGCTGCCAACAGCCCAGCAAAATATGCTAGGGTGATTCCTCAACCATTTTACCTGATCTCGAAAATAATCGGAAAGTAATATCTCTTCTTGTTCAGTGATTTTTACACCATACAGCTCGGTTCCTTCAGCAATAGTCATGCTGGGATCGTCATCTTCGGGAATGACCAATGGCAAGCCCAGATAGTCGGGCCATTCCCATTGACAGCTCCAGCCAACCATAACCAATATTCCATTCTGATCACACAAATCATAAATATGATGGTTGTTTCCCCAGAAGCCTTCAAAGCGAACCGAGTTCATGTTCATCTCTTTTACATAGCGAATTTGAGCGGCATCTTTTTCTGGGTCGTATCTCAAAAATAAGTCATCTACCCAGCCTCCACTTTTTATCAATACTTCCCGGCCATTGACTTTGTAGCCTCTGGCGCCAGAATCATTCAAATAAGTTTCTACTGTCCTAATTCCAAAATTCACATTTTGCTGATCAAGGAGCATTTTGCCTTCGTGGACTTGCAAATTGAGAACATACATAGCAGGATCACCCAATCCGTTGGGCCACCAAAGTCTTGGGTTTTTAATAACTAATTGTTGAAATTCCTCAGCAAGAAACCAAACGGTCTTTTTCTCATTGGGTTTTAAAGTAAATTCTTTGGAAAACTGAATGTCTTCGATTTTCCCAGTAACGGTTATTGTTTTTTGCGAGGAGCTAAAGTTTGTCAGTTCACTGCTGATAGAAATTTCTGCTTCTTCGAGGCTTTTTGTATCCACATCAGTTTTCACAAAGGGTGCATCAAGCGAAACTTTGCCACTTCTTTTGAGCCTCACTTCTCGATAGATACCCATATAATTGTCAGGTGGGGTAGGAGCCCAATCGACAAATCCCATGTAAAAATCTCTGACTTTGGGAGGGAAGATTTCTACTGCCAGAATGTTTTTTGTTTGCGCTACTTCTGTAATGTCAATTTCAAATTGTCTGAATGTTCCATAGAGCGTGTCTTGTGCGGCAATTTTCACTCCATTAAGCCAGATATTTGCACGATAATTTATGCCATCAATAAACAAGCGCAGTTGTTCTTTGTCGCCATTGAAGCTGTCTATAGAAAATTGCTTACGAAACCACCATGGATTTTCAAAAGGTGCTTTAGGAATGTCGGCAAGATTCTTGGCATAAAAAGGATTTTTGTAAACGCCTGCTTCAGTAAGGGCTCCCAATACAGTTGTAGGAACTTTTGCATCAGTCCAATTTCCTTCCTGGATTTTTTGTGTAGTTAGCAATTTTCCATCCGATTCAATCTCTGAGGAGGATATGATTTTCCATCCATCTGTCAGGTTATGTTCCTCTACTGAGATGCTTGATCCGCCGCATGCTGATAGAAACAATGAAAAGGCAATGGACGAAACGAGTATCACATTGGATATATTGACAGCTTTTTTTATAAATGATTTCATTGGTGATTTTATTATAATGAAGTGTTATTGAAAGTTACTGAAATTTTAAAGGGTTTAAAAATTAACGATGGTGTAAACAACCAATTATAATACTGTAAATCTATAAAAAGGTCTACTGAATTGATATGTTTTAGTGTACATATAAAATGAAAAAAGGCAGACAATTATTTGTCTGCCTTTAAAATTATTAGAGATCCCCTTAACTCAGAATTTTATTAATAACTTGGATTTTGTACTAGATAACCTTCGGCTTCTGATGCTCCATCAATTGCTGATTGCGGGATTGGAAAAATACGTTTCTCAATATTATTGTCAGTTTTCGCAGTCCAAGTATCCTCATATTTTCCAAAACGGATCATGTCGGTACGTCTCTGGTGCTCCCAGTAAAATTCGAACCCTCGCTCACGAAATAGGATATCTAAATCCATTGTCTGAAGTGGCGGTGGCGTAACATCTGGTCTTGCTGTCCTTGAGGCTCTGACGATATTGACATCGGAAAGAGCTCCACCTACATCTCCTTTTCGAAGTTTAGCTTCTGCACGCATCATATACATATCGGCCAGACGAACAATAATAATATCGGCCTCTCCTTTGTTTCTACCACTATCAGATGCCTTACTCCATTGATATTTCTCTACCCTGAATCCTTTATCATAATCACTTCCGAAAGGGGTGAAGTCCACCAATTCTAGATAATCTACATAGGCACCTTCCTCCGCCCTTCTCTGATCCTTAAGTTTGCCAATTAGATATTCTCCATCGCCATCTACGAAGAAAGGAAGCCTTCTCCCTGCATTTTGCAATCCATATTGCAGTCCTCTATAAATACCCCTGTTAACTTCAAAATCTTCAGCAGCAATGGTTGAATCTGCAGGAATGATTAAGGCCTCATGAAAAAACCTTGCATCTGCGTCGGCAGGGTCAACAGCACCATATGCCTGCACCCAGGACTGATAGAAATCTGGGGTAATTGCTGGGCCATCCGTGCCATTGGCCCTTGGGAATAATGGGTTTCCATAAAAACTACCAGACATTGACCAATATGACATCCGGTTGTGACCATTCAAATCGGGTCGTTGATCTATTGCAAATATCAATTCCTTGTTGGAATTATTATCATTGTCGAAAGTATCGAAGTATTCCGCAGACAATTCAAAACCCATACCAATAACCAGATCACTGTAATTGATGACTTTATCCATATCGGCAGCTGTAAAATTGAAGTTGGTCGCATACGGGTCACGCCATACGGCAGCGTTCAAATGCAAACGTACCAATAAGGAATAAACTCCTGCCTGGGTTAATCTCCCTGGTCCTACGTCAGTTCTTAAATCATCGATAACAGCCTCAAATTCCGTCTTGATATATTCGACAGCATCATTTCTCCGAAGGATGACAGAGAGTACCCCCAGATCGTCTTTCTGAAAGGCTATACCCCAAAGATCAAGCATCCACATATTGTAGAAAGCCCTAAGACCTCTTACTTCTGCCAGAAAAGTCTTGGCTTCTCCATCGGTTTCGGCCAAAGGAGTCAGTACTTCAATAGCGGATACTGTTCTTGAAATCATAACAGTAAGGTCATCCCAGACCTGGCTTAAATTACTGTGGTTACTAGTATAGGTATGCTGATGTAGTTCAATATATATACCATTGTCTCCCCAATCTCTCCCACCTCGAAATGGAAGAATTGCCTCATCAGTAGTAACCTCTGTGAGGGCTAACAACTCTGTATGCTTATATAACTCAGGCAGTAGGCCATAGGCCGGTGCTACAGAGCCTTTTACAAGGTCACTTTCCGCTGCTCCACCTGATAAGGACTCATCTAAAATCTGCTCTTCAAGGTCCGTACAACTGCCAATAAACATGGCAAACATTAGTACGACTAATTTTATATAATTTTTCATGATACTTTTCAAGTTAAATTGTTAAAATGATACGTTTAAACCAAAGACAAATGTTCTAGCTCTTGGATATCCGTTTAAATCAATTCCAGAAGATTGAATCCCATTAACCGATTGATCCTGGTTTACTTCCGGATCAAATCCACTATACTCTGTAATAATGAATAGATTCTGTCCTGTTATTGATAGGCGTAATCCTTCCATCCAACTGATGCCATTGGTATCGAAATTATAACCCAGGGTTGCGTTGTTCAAACGAAAGAAGGAACCATTTTCAAGGTATCTTGTAGAAACGGGTGAAGAATTTATAATACTTTCCTCAGGGAATTCACTAGCTCTACTTGTAGTATTTAAAGATGTTGCGAGTTTTGCTTTATAAAATTTATTCATGGCCGTATTGTTATATATCATATTGCCTGACACCCCATTGAAATTGAAATTGAGATCGAAATTTTTATATTCAAAATTTGCGAAAATATTATACATCTTATCTGGTAATGCTTGACCAACTACCGTTCTGCCACCGTCTTCAGATTCTGAAAGCAAGGATAAGCCATCATCTCCTATTCCAAGGAATGTCGGCATATAAAATGATCCCACCGGATACCCGTTGATCAGACCATTAATTGTAGCTCCGGTAAGTCCTGATCCAACTGCATTTCCTGTAGTCAGAATGGTGAAGGGAGAGTCCTTTACAACATTGTCCATAAAGGTAAAGTTTCCGCCTAATCCAAAAGAAAATCCACCTTCATTTCTATACTGATAATCTAAGGCGATTTCCAATCCCCTATTGGTAATGGTCATATCTTCAATGTTATCCCATAATTCATTTGCCGGCTGGATTGGATCCGGTGGTTTTACTTCAAGTAAAATATTGTTAGAAACTTTGTTGAAATAATCCAATGTTCCCGATAGTGCACCATCAAATAAGGCAAAATCAAGGCCAACATTTGCTTGGGTAGATACCTCCCATTGAATATTTGGATTGGCTAATCTGACAAATGTAGATCCAGCAGTATAAGGAGGTTCACCTCCTCCTAATGGATAACTGTCTTTACCCGAAACCCTTGTAGTAAATGATTGTTGGGTAATTTTATTAGGGATTTCCTGGTTACCTGTCTGTCCCCATCCTGCTCTAAGTTTTAAGTCAGTAAAAACAGATGACCCCATAAATGCCTCTTCAGATATTCTCCATCCAGCAGCAAATGATGGAAATGTACCATACTTATTATTTTCGCCAAATTTCGATGAACCATCTGCTCTTATTGTTGCTGTTAAAATATATTTGTCTCCGTAGATATAATTTACTCTTCCAAAAAAAGACTGCAATTCATTAATAATTGATGACCCAGAAGGAGGATTATCCACCAAATCTATATCCTGGCCCAATCCAGGATTGTAACGAGGTTCGATGCCATTGTCTGCAAATCTGTCAATGCTCCAACTTCTCCATCTAGCAAATGTTTCCTGATATGAGTGTCCTGCCAGAACAGTTATTCTATGCACATCTTTAATGTCAAAATCATATGTTAAATAATTTTCTATCAGGGTATTGGTACCATTAAAGTAACTTTGCTGTAATCTTCCTTCCTCAAAGGGATCTGCATTTGGCATACTCTGATTATCCGTTTCAGTAGAATTGTTATCATAGCCAAAATTCAATTTATACACCAGACCCTCAATTATTTCAAAGGAAGGTGCAATGTTTATTATTGTTCGTCTCAGTTCCGCAAAGTCCTTGTATAGTTCGGCACCCATAAGCGGATTCATAAGATCGGGGAAATTGGTAGGATCCCCATTGGCATCACGTGCTGCATACGTTGGATTGAAGTCCAACATTTGAGAAACCAATGTTCTCTGTTTTGCGTTTTCACCAAACTGGATACTTGTATTTAAAATAAAATCAATATTTAATCGTCCGTTCATTAACTTTTGAGTGGCATTGACTCTTCCACTGTATCTTTTAATGCCAGTATTAATTACGATCCCTTCTTGATCTAAATACCCTAGAGAGGCACGGTAATTAAAATTTTCACTACCTCCTTGTAATGTCAGGTTATGGTCTTGAGTAATTGCGGTACGGGTTAACTCTTCCTGCCAGTTGGTATTTCCACCCCTGTCTTCCAATAATCCCCCAATTGCAACAACTTGTTTGCGGAATTCATCGGCAGAAAAAACAGGAATTTCATTTATCATGTTAGAGACACCAATATTTGATGAGACGGTTACTTTTGAAACGCCTGATTGCCCCTTTTTTGTGGTAATAATTACAACGCCGTTTGCGCCTCTTGCACCATAAATAGCCGTTGCGGATGCATCTTTTAATACATCGATTGATTCGATATCCTCAGGGTTGATAAAGTTCATAGGGCTCTGTCCTGAACCAGCTCCAGCTTGTCCCAGAGGAAATCCATCCACAACAAATAAAGGACCGTTACCTTGCCTTATACTTCCTTGACCTCGAATGATTATCCGTTGGCCACTACCCGGTGCGCCACTTGATGAGGTTACCTGAACCCCGGAAACTTTACCTTGCAGCAATTGTCCTGGAGAATTAACGATCCCTTTATTGAAATTTTCACTTTTCACTGTGCCAACCGCACCTGTGACATCCTTCTTTTGCTGTGTGCCATATCCTACAACAACAATTTCACCTAAGGTGGTGACATCTACAGAAAGTTTCAAGTCGACAATACTTTTATTGCCAACTGTTACTTCTTGCTGCAAGTACCCAACAGAACTAAAAACTAGCACTGCATTTTCATCTGGAACTACAAGCGTAAAATTTCCTTCGATATCTGTGACAGAACCAGTGGAGGATTCTTTTAAGATCACATTTACCCCAGGCAACCCATTGGGATCTTCATCGGAAGTTACTTTTCCGGTAATCGTTCTGCCCTGAATAATTATCTCAATTTCCTTTGGCTGATTTTTATTGAGTTGCTTTACACTAATACTATTATTGACTTGTCTGAAGCCAAGATTAGTCTGCTTAGAAATTTGTAGGAGATGATTCTCAACTGTTAATTTATTCGGAGAAATATCAATATGTTTGTATAGATATTTGTCGTCTTTATCATAAACAAACTTAAAATCAGTTTTATTTTCAATCTCACTAAATATATCAATCAGCAACGAACTTGATGAATTGATTTTCACAACAACCTCTTTTACACTTTTAATTTGCTGGGCTTCTGAACTGATTGCACTTGCAAGGCTTATCCAAAGCACTTGGCTAATTAATCCTATGACGGAATATAGGCTACTCATATATAATAGCTTTAGTATTAATTTTTTCATAATTTTGGTTTTTATTTTAATAATTTTAATTGCAATACCGCTTCAAATTCGGACCTTGTTGCGGTATTTTTTTACGATGGTGTTTTTCTCATATTTTATTATTTAAAGTTTAACAATAATTTTTTTCTGTCTATTTTGTACGTAAAGTCTTTATTATAACTGATCGCTTTCATGATATTATCCAGAGATTCGTTTGGGAAACTACCTCTTATATCCCAGTCTTCTGGAGGAATACCTTTAGCATGCACTTCAATTCCATACCACAATTTTATTTTTGCTATGAATTCATTATAGCTTTCTCCATTAAATACCAGAATTCCATCTTTCCAGCTTGAATAAGGATTATTGTTGCCGGAAATATCAAATGTAAAGCTATCAATCCGGTCATGTTGATTGCTAATAACTACACCTTCTCCTGGATAAATCATTTTCGCATTACCAACATCATTATTATTATCAGCAAAAACTTTAACAATACCCTCTACTAATGCCACAACAACTTCCTTATCAGCTTTTCTTGAATTCACATTAAATTGTGTACCTAGTACCTCTATAGAAATCCCATTTGCTCTAACAATAAATGGATTTAGACTGTCTTTTGCAATATCAAAAAAGGCTTCGCCTTCTAGCTTGACTATTCTGGCAGAATCTGTAAAATGTTTAATATAGGAAATTGAACTATTGGCATTTAACCAGACTACAGAACCATCGGATAAAAATATTTTGGATTTTTGACCTGAAGGATTTAATTTCTCTATATACTCATGATCGGTCATCTTCAATTCACTGTGAGTGAAATTATTCCTCATCAAATAAAGAATACCCAGTATTGAAAATATGATGAATACCGCAGCGATTCTTCTAAAAACTATTGAATAGATAAAAGTCTGTTTATTAGTTTTGTAATACCTCAAATCTTGTTCAACTCCACGGCTCCAGATTTTTCTTTTTAGATCAGACGAGTTAATGGTTTTTCGTTCGATGGATCTTTCATTCCATAGATTGGTTAGTTTTTCCAACTGATATGCATTTTGAGTGGACTCACCTTCCCACTCTTTCAGCTTTTGCTTCTCAAAATCTGTTAAACTACCGCTTAAAAAATTTGAAATAATTTGATCTATATCCGTTTTGGAATTCATTTGAATATCTGACGTTTGATATAAAAACAACAGCTATTTTGAAATCCCGTAATTGAGGGGTGAGTTTTTTTTAAAAAAACAATAATGTGATCAGGCCACTGTTTAAATCTCTTCTACTGATCAAAGGCTTTTCTTTTTGACTTTCTACGAAATAGTCTTTGATAATTTTGCGAACATCCTTAACAGCCAATTTCAAATGGACTTCTACTGTACGTACAGAAATGTCCATCAATTCAGCTACTTCTTTTTGAGACATCCCCTCATCCTTTATTAATTTGAAAACCATCTGACGTTTTGGTGGCAATTTCTCAATAGTTTTATTGAGCAGATCTCTTAATTCTAATTCAAGATATTTTTCGTATGGATCTATCCTTTCAGTAGAAAAAAAATCTTCCGAGTTTTCTATAGATAAATGACTGAGATTTTTCTTATTTTGTTTTATATAATTGAGTGATTGGTTTTTAATCATTGTAAAAAGATAACCTTCAAATTTTTCTATTTTATGAAGAGTCTTTCTTTTTTTCAATAAATTTATTAGTACTTCTGATACGATTTCTTCTGCTTGAACATAATTGGGAACATACAAAAGGGCAAATTTGATTAATTTTGAATGATAATGATCAAAAAACTCTGAAAAAGCTTTTTGATCATCATGAATGGCAATCCTTTGTAGAATATGGTTTAAATAATTATTATCCATTTATATTTCCTCTTTCAATAAAGATGGAATAATTGAAATAAAACAATAGGAATTTCTCAAATGTAGCAAAATTTCAAATCGAATATTGCAAAAGTTAATTTTTCATTTCATACATTTAATTTCATCGAAAAAAGGAAATGATAAAATATCCGGCGACATTATCTGATATAGCAAAAAAATTGAATATATCAATTTCTACTGTTTCCCGTGCACTTCATAATCATCCGGCCATTAGTGAAAATACAAAAACACAGGTCATTAAGCTGGCTGAAAAATTGCACTACCAACCCAATATGTTGGCGTTGAGTTTATTGAATAAAAAAACCAACACAATCGGAATAATTGTTCCTGAGATAACCGGTTATTTTTTCTCAAGTGTGATTAATGGCATTCAGGATCTAATTGGTGACCTAGGATATCGGTTAATTATAAGTCAATCTGAAGAATCTTTTGAAAAAGAAAAGGAAATTTTAGAGGCCTTATCAAAAGTTCGGGTAGACGGATTTTTAGTATCTCCCACATCTAAAACTCATAATGCGCATCACTTTAACAAATTGATAGAAAGTGGAACTCCTCTAGTGATTTTTGATAGGGATTGTACAGGGTTCAAGGCAGACAAGGTATTAGTTGATGATTATGATGGGGCTTTTCAGGCCGTGGAATATTTAGTTAAAACTGGTTGCAGGAGAATAGCCCATATTACCGGACCATCGAAATTGTCAATTTCTAAACACAGGCTGCAAGGATATCTTGATGTATTGAAAAAATACAATATTCCAAAAGAGGATCACCTTATCATTAAAGTAAGAGGATTCACTCCCGATTATGGAGTTCAAGCAGCAAAAACTATATTAAAATTATCGGAACCTCCTGACGCTGTGTTTGCAATAAATGATGGTATAGCCATTGGAGTTATGTATGTAATCAAAGAGGCTGGAATCCAAATTCCAGATCAAATTTCTGTTGTGGGTTTTGATGATGAACCGCATTCTTCATATTTTATTCCGCCACTCACATCCGTCTGGCAACCGGTATATGATATGGGGCTGCTTTCTGCCAGAATTCTACTTAATAAGTTAAATGGAGAAGGGTATGAAAAGACCAGGCATGAAATGTTGAAACCTGAATTGATTGTCAGAGAATCATCCAGGAAACTCTTGGTTTAAATATAAATCCCTCGGCCCATAGCCTTCAAATTATCACCTAATAGCTAAAATTCTCGCGCACTGATTTTTGCTTTCAGCTTTCAGACTATAGTTCATTACACTTAGCTTTCAACCGTCAAAACTCTCTTCATAGAAAAACTTACTAGTCAATAGCATTTATCCATGCAAAGGTTTGCATAAAATATATTTCATTATCCTGATAAAATTTCATAATTTTCTATTCTAATGATAATTATATAATCCTTAGAATATCTGGGTTTTATGCTTACTTCTACAACCACCATGTTTAAAAAATGCTATGGAAAATTTGCCATAGGTGCCTTGAACGTCTGGTCAATGGAACAGATTCATGCATTGTTTAGTGCCGGTGAAAAATCTTCAAGTCCGTTTATTGTGCAGATGACTCCTGTTGCTAGGAATTATGCACATAGTGAAATGTTGATGGGTATAATCAAAGCAGCCTCAAAGATTTACCCTAAAGCAATATTTGCAACTCACATTGACCACGGCAATGAACAACATGTACTTGACGCCATCTCATCTGGAGATTTCACCTCCGTAATGATAGATGCGTCTCATGACTCCTTTTCAGATAATGTATATAGAACTAAAGCAATAGTAGAAGAAGCTCATAAAAAAGATGTAGCTGTAGAAGCAGAATTGGGTGTTTTGAGTGGTGTTGAGGACGATCTGTCAGTTGATGAAAAAAATGCACTTTATACAAAACCCGATGAAGTTGATGCATTTGTGCAACAAACAGGATGCGATAGTCTGGCCATAGCTGTGGGAACAAGCCATGGCGCATATAAGTTTTCTGGCGAAGTCGGATTACAATTTGATATATTAAAAAAAATTCAAATAAAATTACCAGGATTTCCTCTCGTGCTTCATGGAGGTTCGGAAGTGAATATCAATGAAATTCAAAGAATTAATAATTCCGGAGGTAAGCTGGGAATTTCTGCAAAAGGAGTAGGTAGTAAAGAATTAAAAAAAGCCATTAACTATGGTGTGTGCAAGGTAAATATTGCCACAGACGCACGCCTGATCTGGACAAGGGTGCAGCGAGAGTTTTTCAGAGATACACCGGAATTATTTGATCCTATTGTTCCGGGAAAAACATATATGGAAGACCTTGAGCAGTTTATGATAGCAAAATTTGACTTGCTTGGGTCAACTGGAAAAGCGGATTTATTTAAATATAATTAATTGACATGAACATAGATAATAAATACCCTTTACTAGTAAAACCAATCGCCAAAACAGGAATTTATCAAAACATTGCCCAAAAGGAGGCCGATTGGCAATACCTTAATTTTCAGGCCAGACTTATGAAAAAGGGTGAGGTTTGGAAGGGAGAAACGGGTGATAACGAATACGGCATCATTCTACTTGGAGGTAACTATAGTCTGAAATCCAATAAAGGGAACTGGAAAACAGTGAATGGAAGAAAGGATGTTTTTTCAGGGATTGCACACACAATGTACCTGCCCCGACATACTTCATTTGAATTGAAGGCAGAAAGTGAATTACTAGACATCGCTTACGGATGGTGTGAAACAGATGAGGACTTTGACCCGGTTTTTAAAACTCCGGTTGAAGCTGCTCTTGAAATTCGCGGTGGTGACAATGCCACGAGACAGATCAATTCATTGATACAACCTGGTTTCCCATGCCACCGATTGGTGTCTGTAGAAGTTTATACACCTTCGGGCAACTGGAGTTCTTATCCCGCTCATAAACATGATGAAAGAAAACTGGGTGAAAATGGGAATGTCCTGGAAGCAAGACTGGAAGAGACCTACTTTTATAAAATTGACAAGCCAGCAGGTTTCGCCATCCAGCAGGTTTATAATGACGACCGGAGCCTGGACGAAATTGCAGTAGCCAGAAACAATGATGTAGTGATGGTGCCAAAAGGATATCACCCTGTAGTGGCAGGCCATGGATTTAATGTGTATTATCTCAATTTTCTAACAGGAAGTGATCAGTCGCTGGCCAATACCCCTGACCCAAATCACGAATGGATATTTGATTCATGGAAGTCGAGAGACCCCAGAATACCAATGGTGACTACAGAAATGAATAATGGGGAGGTTTAAAGGTTCAGAAGTTTATTTCAGAATTATTGATTAAATGATAAAGTCTTATTAGAATATTTCGACGGAACTGAATGTTGCTCTACGGGAAAAAATACTAATGCAATAAACATGAAAAATAAAAAATACGACCTGATCACTTATGGAAGATCTTCGATTGATCTCTATTCTCAAAATATCGGCGCTGACTTTGTCGATATCAAAGGATTTGACGCTTTTGTTGGAGGATCACCATTAAATATTGCCGTGGGTTGCAGCAGGCTTGGCTTGAAACCGGCATTGCTAACCGGAGTCGGTGAGGACAAAGTAGGTGATTTTATCATTGATTTTCTAAAAAAAGAAAAGGTAGAAACCTCTTTTATTCCACGAATCCGGGGGGCGCGAAGTAGCGCAGTAGTATTGGGGATTGAACCTCCTGACCGCTTTCCGTTGGTTTATTACCGCGATAACTGTGCTGACAGCCAGATAACTATCGATGATGTATTAGCTGCCGAAGTAGCGCAATGTGGGTTATTGGAGATTTCCGGTACCGCCCTGAATATAGAACCGACGAGAAGCTCTGCATTTTTCGCAGCGGAAATTGCAGTTGAAAATGATATACCCGTAGTACTTGATCTTGATTTTCGTGCCGATCAGTGGCATGACTTGCGAGCGTTTGGAATAACTACAAGAGCTTTACTCCCAAGAGTAAAAATAGCCCTGGGTACGGAGGAGGAAATATTAGCGGCAACCTTGAGCGACGCTGCACAGGTTTCTATAAAACACCAGCAAATATCTGCACCGGAGATTAAAGGGGATATCAATAAATCAATAGAAAAAATACTATCTCTGGGCGTTGAATATCTTCTTGTGAAGAGAGGGTCAGAAGGGGTCACCATTTATGATGCCAAAGGTAAAAAACAGGATGTCCCAGGTTTTCCAGTAAAAATATTTAATATTCTTGGAGCGGGAGATGCTTTTGCGAGCGGATTTATTTATGGTTATTTAAAAGGTTGGGATATGTATAAATCGTGTAGGATGGGAAATGCGAGTGGCGCCCAGGTGGTGCTCAAATCCGGATGCGCTAACTTCATGCCCTACCTTGAAGAGTCGCTGAAATTCATTGAGGAACATGGAGGGTTTTAACCATTTATAGCTTTTGACCTTTGGCTGACATCAATAAATAAAAGAAAACGATAACAGAAATACACATGAAAACACGCAGACTCACAGTAGCCCAGGCATTGATTACATTTTTGCAAAAGCAATACACAGAAAGAGACGGCATTGAGCATGAACTATTCGCTGGTTGCATTGGCATATTTGGTCATGGAAATATTGCAGGTATTGGTCAAGCGCTTTTTCAGGATCCCAACTTTAAATATTACCAATTCAGAAACGAACAAGCCATGGTACATGCTGCGGCTGCATACGCAAAGATGAAAAACAGGATGTCAACTTTTGCTTGTACATCATCTATTGGACCTGGAGCCACAAATATGTTGACTGCTGCTGCTGGCGCAACTATTAATAGAATACCAGTATTGTTGCTCCCCGGGGATATTTTTGCCAAACGAAATGTAGATCCTGTTTTGCAGCAATTAGAAACCTCGTATTCCCAGGATATTTCTGTCAATGACTGCTTTAAACCCATCTCTAAATATTGGGACAGAATTAACCGTGCAGAGCAACTGATCACCACCCTGCCAGCAGCGATGCGTGTACTTACTTCTCCTGCAGAAACCGGTACCGTCACACTGGCACTTCCGCAGGATGTTCAACCTGAAGCATTTGATTTTCCGGAGGAATTATTTGAGAAAAGAATATGGCATATTTCTCGGACCAGACCAGATAGAAATGCGCTTTTTAAAGCTGTGGAAATTATAAAAAAGGCCAAAAAGCCCATGATTATTTCTGGGGGAGGGACCATTTACAGCGAGGCAACCGATGCCCTTCAGGCTTTTGTAAGCCAGACCGGCATTCCGGTAGGAGAGACATTTGCGGGAAAAGGCGCATTGCCATTCGATGATCCACATAACCTTGGCGGAACCGGTGCTACAGGAACAGAAGGTGCAAATTATATCAGTGAAAGAGCAGATGTTGTCATCGGTATTGGCACTAGATATAGCGATTTTACTACTGCATCGAAGACGGCATTTCAGCATGAGCATGTACAGTTTATCAATATTAATGTAACTGAATTTGACGCACACAAACACTCAGGTCTCGCCTTGACGGGTGATGCAAAAGTGATACTGGAAGAGTTGGCAGCGGCTTTGAAAGATTATCATGTCGAAAATGAATATGAAGAAAAGGTGAAATCTTTCAATAAGTCATGGGACGAAAAGGTGGAATATGCCTACAAACCCATAGAAGGAGATGGATTGCCCAGCCAGTCTGAGGTTGTTGGGGCGTTGAACAATTTTGTAGAACCGGAAGATGTGTTGCTGAATGCATCAGGCAGCTTACCGGGAGATTTACATAAATTATGGAGAACACGCAATCCAAAAGGATTTCATCATGAATATGGCTACTCTTGCATGGGCTATGAAATTGCTGGTGGGCTCGGTGCCAAGATGGCTTGTCCCGATCGTGAGGTTTATGTTATGATAGGGGATGGAGGATATTTGATGATGTCCTCAGAAATTGTCACATCTGTACAGGAGAGATATAAACTTATAATTATCCTCATTAATAATAAGGGGTTCGGAAGTATCGGAGGGCTTTCCAAATCCATAGGACAAGAAGGATTTGGCACTGAATACAAATTTCGCAATGAAAAATCAGGGCAACTGGATGGCGAAGATCTTCCAGTGGATTTGGCAGCTAATGCTGCGAGTTTAGGTGCTGAAGTGATTTCCGCAACAGACATAAATTCATTTAGGGTAGCATTAAAAACTGCAAAATCCAATGAGAAAACAACGGTTATTTACATCGAAACAGTACCGGAAAGAAAGATAGCGGGGTACGGATGGGCCTGGTGGGATGTGCCTGTTTCAGAAATATCTGAAATCGAGGCTGTAAATAAGGCCCACGAAACATATATAAAAAACAAGAAGAAGCAACAATATTATTTGTAAGTGCCTGGTGTTAGTCTCTATTTACCATGTCCTGGTTTCTATTAATTTAAACCAATAAGTATGACCACATATATCTCATTTATTGCTTTCACAGGATTTGTCGCAGCTTATGTTTGGTACAAATTGAGGAATGAGAAACTCAACTCTCAGGATGGTTATTTTCTTGGAGGCAGAAGTCTGACAGGAGTTGTGATTGCAGGGTCGATGCTGTTGACAAATATCTCTACTGAGCACCTTATTGGGATGAATGGCTCATCCTATAAAAATGGTTTCATTATCATTGCATGGGAAGTCACATCAGCTTTGGCCCTGATTGCAGCAGCACTTTATTTTGTACCAAAGTATTTGAAGATGGGGCTGACAACCATTCCCCAATATCTGGAAAGTCGCTTTGATGGTGCAACAAGAACTATTGTTGCTTTATTTTTAGTCGTGTCGTTTGTGGTCACGCTTTTGCCAATTGTTTTATATACCGGAGCTATTAATTTGGAAAGTCTATTCAATGTCTCTGAAGTTTTAGGCGTCAGCAAATCAGAAGGGCTATGGTTTACCATAATTGCCATTGGTAGTATTGGTTCAATCTATGCCATTTTTGGAGGTTTAAAAGCTGTGGCCTTGTCAGATACAATCAATGGTTATGGTTTATTGATAGGTGGTCTTTTGGTGCCAATTCTGGCTTTGGTAAGCATCGGTGATGGCAACCTGATCACTGGGATTTCAAAGGTTTTTGATCACGCTCCCGAAAAGTTCAATGTAATTGGCGACAAAGATTCTGTGCTACCATTCAGCGTTCTTTTTACAGGATTAATAATAAACCAGTTGTATTTCTGGGGTATGAATCAAACAATCATTCAACGTGCCCTTGGAGCTAAAAACCTTGTTGAAGCTCAGAAAGGCCTACTTTATACCGGAGCATTAAAAATACTTGTTCCGATCATTATTGTGCTTCCCGGGGTCATTGGCTTCTATTATTACGGTGATTCTATGTATGAAAATCAAGACATGATTTATCCGGTATTGGTGAAAAAAGTTTTACCCCTGAGTTTTATTGGTTTTTTCGCCGCCGTCATTATGGGAGCTGTGCTCAGTACTTTCAATAGTGTTTTAAACAGTGCAGCAACCATATTCAGTGTGGATGTTTACAAACGACACATCAACGCTTCGGTTTCTGACAAATCACTTGTTAGAATCGGAAAGGCCACATCAACTATACTGGCTATCACTGCAATAATTTCAGCCCCATTTGTTGCCAATGCTCCGGAAGGACTTTATCAGCTATTGCAACAATTGAATGGTATATTTTTCATACCGATTGCTTCCATCATGCTGGCCGGATTTTTCACTAAAACTATCTCGGCAATCGGGGCAAAAGCGGCCTTGTTTGTTGGGTTGACATTTTACACTACTTCAACTTTCATATTAGATGTCAATATTCATTTTGTGCACATCTGGGGGATTGAGTTTCTGTTAAATGTAGCTGTCATGTTCGGTGTGTCAAAGTATTATCCGGTAACAAAGGACATATCAATGAAAAGTATGAATGTAATAGAGCTATCGGAGTGGAAGTATGCTAAGTTAATGTCTGCAATTCTGGTGGTTGTAACAATCGTTATTTATATCTTATTGAGTCAGGTGTAGTAAATGCTAAAATGAGACAATGATAGAATGAAATAATATGTGAGCTATAAATAGTGCTATATGGTAGAAAATTAAACTTGCCTTCTATAGGTGGTGAACCAAAACCCTTGACAAAAATATTTAATAAAAACAGAACAATAAATTTTATAAAATGGACATACTGAAAAATTATATTAACGGCTCCTGGACAAACAGTAGTGAGCGAAAATCAATAGATGCCATCAACCCTGCAACTCAGGAAGTGGTGGCAAAAGTTCCCTCCGGACCTGGTACTGCCAAAGATCTTGGATTGGCTGCTGAGGCAGCAGAAAAGGCTTTTAAATCATGGATCCAGGTACCTGTAATGCAACGCGTTCAACCTCTTTATAAGCTAAAATATTTGTTGGAGGAAAATCTTGAAGATCTTGCTAAAACTATTACCAAGGAGTGTGGTAAAACTTTGGCCGAGTCCAGGGGAGAGTTACAACGTGCTATTGAAAATGTAGAAGTTGCATGTGGTATGCCTGTCATGATGCAAAGTGAATTTTCTGAAAATATCGCCGGCGGCATTGATGAATTTATGATTAGGCAGCCATTGGGTGTTTGCGCATGTATTGCTCCTTTCAATTTTCCGGGAATGATCCCTTTTTGGTTTCTGCCCTATGCCATTGCTGCAGGTAACACCTTTATGATAAAACCATCGGAAAAGGTCCCCCTGACAATGGACAAAGTATTCGGGCTTATTGATCAAATTGATTTGCCAAAAGGCGTAGTTAGTCTTGTGCATGGAGGAAAAGACACTGTTGACGCCATTCTTGATCATCCGAAAATCAAAGCCATTAGTTTTGTTGGATCTACCAATGTAGCCAGGTACATTTATTCCAGGGGTACAGCCAATGGCAAACGTGTTCAGGCACAAGGAGGTGCTAAAAACCCCATTGTTATTTTGCCGGATGCGGATATAGAAATGTCAACCCAGATTATTATAGACAGCACATTTGGCTGTGCCGGACAGCGTTGTCTCGCAGCATCCAACATCATTACAGTAGGAGATAGTAAAGGATCCTTAAAAGAGTCTCTTTATGAATCTGCGAAAAAGAGAACTACCGGGAATGGTATGGACGAAAGTATAGAAATGGGTCCTGTGATCTCAAAGGAAAGTAAAGAGCGAATTTCAGGATTGATTGACCAGGGGTTGAATGCGGGAGGAAAACTTTTACTAGATGGTAGAAATGCAAACATATCTGGTTTTGAAAAGGGAAATTTTATTCGGCCAACCATCATAGAAAATCTACCTCTGCAAGGAGAATTTTTGAAAACAGAAATATTCGGACCGGTGATGAGTTTAATTCAGCTGAACACTATTGACGATGCTTTGCAATTTGTCAACAATGGAGCCTATGGCAATATGGCGTGTATTTTTACCAGTAGTGGTGCCAATGCCCGAAAATTCAGGAGTTTGGCAAATGCCGGTAATATTGGCATAAATATCGGTGTTGCAGCGCCTATGGCTCAATTTCCTTTTAGCGGTTGGAAGGATAGCTTTTTCGGAGATTTGCACGGACAAGGAAGACATGCTGTTGAATTTTTTACGCAAACAAAAGTAGTTGTTGAAAGGTGGCCAAAGGAATGGTCAAGAAAATTCTAGCAGCCTATGGTTTAGATCATTATTGAGAATTTCTTGAGCATTATAATTTATCGACTGTAAACCCACCTATTTCGACAGACAGGTTGTTTTAAAAAAAAAGTTAAGATATGAAAACACCTAAAATACAAATTGCAAATGCACCATGTTCCTGGGGCGCACTGGAGTTTGATCTGGAAGGAAAAGCTGTTGGCTTTGAGCTGGTTTTAAATGAAATGCAGGATACAGGTTATGCCGGTACAGAATTAGGCGATTGGGGATTTATGCCTACAAATCCAGTAAAATTATCCAGTGAACTGGCCGGCAGAAAACTTGAGCTTCTAGGAGCTTTTGTTCCTGTGGCATTATCTAAAACACACACACATGAAGATGGTGTTAAAAAAGCGTTGAAAGTTGCAAAACTGATGTTCTCCGCAGGATATAAAAATGCATTTATCGTATTGGCAGACGATAATGGAACGGTATCTGAAAGAACAAAAAATGCGGGAAGGATCACCAGCAAGTTGGGTCTGGACAATGAGACATGGAAATTTTTTGCCGAAGGAGCTGAAAAAGTAGCTTTGGCAGTCAAAGAGCAATTTGGAATGAGAACTGTTTTTCATCATCACTGTGCCGGTTATGTGGAGACTGCCGCTGAGCTTAATAAATTGATGGAGCTCACCAACCCTGAATTGCTTGGGCTTTGTCTGGATATGGGCCATCTGGCCTTTGGCGGTGGCGATCCGGTTGCCGTATTAAAAAAATATTACGACAGAATCTGGCACATCCACTTCAAAGATTATGACCCGAAAGTTGGGGAAGATTCAAGAAAAAACCAGCTGGATTATTTCGAATCTGTCAGCAAGGGTGTATTCTGTGAGTTGGGGAATGGAAATGTGGATTTTCATAAAATCACCAAAGAATTAAAACAAAGGAATTACAATGGTTGGATTGTGGTAGAACAAGATGTACTGCCAGGGATGGGTGCTCCAAAAGATTGTGCTCAGCATAACCGGGATTACATAAAATCTTTGGGGTTGTAAAAAAAATGTTTTATGGCAGGTGGAAATAATCCAATTTCATTATTGATTACTTTTTATAAATAAGCAAATGAAAACATTGAAAATTGGTGTTGCAGGTGTGGGTCGCATAGGGAAGATACATTTAGAAAATGTACTTATGCATTTCCCGAATATTGAAATCATCCTTGTTGCTGATCCATCTGAAAAAGCCAAAAAATACGTTCTGGATAAAAACCTTAATTTCTCCAACGATTATAATGATATCATCAAAAACCCTGAAATTGATGCAGTCATCATTTGCTCTCCTACTGACACACACGCCAATTTTGTTGAACAGGCGGCTCAATCCGGCAAACATATATTTTGTGAGAAACCTCTTGACCTTTCGCTGAAACAGGTAGAGAAAACATTGGATATTGTTAATAAATCGGGAGTGAAACTTATGCTGGGGTTCAACAGAAGATTTGATCCTAACTTTCTTAAAATAAAAAGCATGGTGGATTCCGGCAAAATTGGTGATCCTCAAATATTAAAAATCACCAGCCGCGATCCCGGGCCTCCACCAATATCATACATTAAAGTATCCGGTGGATTGTTTATGGATATGGCCATCCATGATTTTGATATGGCACGTTACATCACAGGCAAAGAAGTTGTTGAAGTTTATTCAAATGGCGCAGTATTGGTTGATAAATCCATTGGCGATGCAGGAGATATTGATACCGCACTTACCACCCTTAAATTCGCCGATGGAACAATGGCAAATATTGACAACAGCAGGAAGGCAGTTTACGGTTATGACCAGCGAATAGAAGTATTTGGCTCCAAGGGGATGGTGAAAGCAGACAATAATTTCCCTGACAACCATCAGTATTTCGGGGCAGAAGGGATTCATGGTTCTTTACCTCTCAATTTCTTTTTAGAAAGATATACTGCTTCTTACCTGAATGAAATGTCTGCATTTTTCAATTCGATACAAAATCGAGAGGATATACCTGTTTCAGGAGAAGATGGATTTGAAGCCATGAGAATTGCATTGGCGGCTCAAAAGTCGGTGAAAGAAAACAGACCGGTAATGCTGAAAGAGATGGATCGTTAAAGCTTTACCATAATGAATGGAATTCCTTGATGGTATGAAACTCTTTCTCTAATGCTAAAAAATAATACAGTTATAGAAATAGAAGTATTTCTATAACTAATTTATATGAAAATCCAGAATTCATATCTAAAAGAAAAGAATACGAATCCATACTAATCAATTTGTCAATAAAAGCCAGTGATCCTATTATTGCCCAGATTAAAGAATTCTTTAAAAGATTAATTTATGAAACCATTAGTAAAATCTATCTGGAAAGAAGTTGGTATATTATTTATACTCACGCATGTTGATCTATTTGGATATGCACAGAATACCTATCCTCAGGATGTATCTTACAAGAAATTACCAACAAACGCAATTGCTGCAATTGCTCAAGGCAACCCTGATGAAGCAATTGAGAATTTGAAAAATATTTTATCTGATTTCCCCAGTGATGCTGAATCTCATTATTGTATGGCTGTGGCATATGCGGTAAAAAACGATATTTCCAAATCTATGGATCATGTAAAAAAAGCACTTGAATCTGGCATGCCTTTAGAAAGATTTATTGCAGGGCCGAAAGAGCTGCTTAAAAACTTATTAGAAAGCAGTGCCTTTAAGGAATACGCACAAGGCCGATATGTGAAACTTGTTCATGGCCCAATGTTGGGCGATGTGAGGCCAACGAGTGCCAAAATATGGCTTAGAACAGATCAGGAGACAAATGTAACTGTCGTCGTTACCGAAGATGGCAAAGATATTAGCAAAAAATATAATGGAATTACCATGAGCTCACATGACTACACATGTGTTATTCAGGTAGATGGACTTAAGCCTTCATCAAACTATCATTATAATATTCTTGTTGACGGTAGTGCGTTATTCGAAAATGGGTCATTTGCTACGCCCATTTATAATGGTAACCAAGTTAAATTGAAAATAGGCTTTGGAGGAGGTGCCGGCTATACACCATGGTTCGAACGAATGTGGGATACCCTGACCACCCAATCATTTGATGCTTTTTTATTGCTTGGTGATAATGTCTATGTAGATTACCCTAAAGTGCCGGATGCACAACGATATTGTTATTACCGAAGGCAGAGCAGAACGGAGTTCAGGCGATTCACATCAAATGTGCCAATATATGCCATTTGGGATGATCATGACTTTACGGTCAATGATGGGGAAGGGGGTCCCGAAATTGAAACACCCACATGGAAGAGACCAGTATGGAATTTATTTAAAAACCAATGGCCCAATCCGTATTATGGAGGTGGGAATGAACATCCTGGTTGCTGGTTTGACTTTTCGATTGGAGATATAGATTTCATTATGTTGGATTGCCGGTACTATCGTGAAAATCCAGAGAAAGTTAATGATCCTTCCATGCTGGGAAAATTTCAAAAAGACTGGCTGAAGGAAAGGTTAAGATCATCAACCGCCACATTCAAGGTTATCGCATCTTCAGTTCCCTGGGCCAGTGGCACCAAACCTGGTAGTGATGATACCTGGGATGGCTTTCCCAAAGAGCGCAATGAAATATTTACTTTTATTACCGAAAACTATATTGAAGGAGTGTTATTTATTTCGGCTGACAGACACCGATCAGATGCATGGAAAATTGAACTCCCAGAGGGCTATACAACATTTGATCTGATGAGTTCGAGACTCACAAATGTCCATACGCATGATCTCATGGATGGAAGCATTTTTGGTTACAATAAAAAATGCTCGTTTGGAACATTGGAGTTTGATACTACAATAGAAGACCCTACAGTTACCTATTTAATCAAAAATATTGATAACGAAGAAATCCATAAAATGAAGATATTTAAGAGTCAACTTGATTTAGAAAAAGATAAATTCAAAAATAAAAAAAGACTAAAATAGTGAAGGCGTCATGTGTTAGTAATTTTTCATTTTAACACATACCTATTAACCCATATCAATAAATACTACCACCTAAATATTGTTATTTATCCATCTGGGTATTTTGAACAAAATATCCATTCAAGAAATAAACATTTATTAAATACCCAATATTATTTTTATTATGGCTGATGATCTCACCTTCATGGATGTAGGATGTCATGATAGCTAAGATGTGATAAGATGTGAAAACTTCAAACATCAACGCTCCAAGACATTAACTTCATACTAAAAGTTAATTTTTGTATTTATATTCAAATATTTTAACTATTCATTTATTCTCTGAAACTGAAAATAAAATATATAGATATGGATTCCATGTTTAATAAAATTATCTACAGTCTTTACCTTCTATTTTTTGGCATCGTTCTTATTCGATGTAAGGTGCCGGCCAGTGAAAATATCAATAGACCAAATATAGTTCTCATTATGGGAGATGATATTGGATTTTCTGATATCGGATGTTATGGGGGTGAAATCAAAACGCCCAACATCGACAAGTTGGCAAATGGGGGATTGAGATTTTCCACCTTTTACAACATGGCAAAATGTAATCCTACGCGTTCTTCAATGCTTACAGGTTTATACAAAGGTGGAAATGGAGCTGTACACCTGGCACAATTAACTAAACAGGCGGGGTATTATAATATCATGAGTGGCAAAGAACATTTTGACAGTTGGGTACCGGATTATTGCAAGGCCGAAAACGTTTTTGATCGCTCGTTCTATTTCTGGGCCACAACGGAATATTTTCGTCCTCCTTCGGGAGAGTTTGAAAGGCCATTTTACCTGGAGGGTCGGGAACTAAAAGCAGATGAGATCAAATATGAAAAATCTCCCATGTACAAAACGGATTTTATCACTGACTATGCATTGAACTGGTTGGACGAAGCTTTTGCGAAAGAGGATCCATTTTTTCTCTATTTACCCTATCATGCAGCGCATTATCCATTACAAGCTCGTCCGGAAGATATCGCGAAATACAGGGGGAAATATAAAAAGGGTTGGGATCAATTACGTGCCGAGCGATTTAAAAAAATGAAGAAACTTGGAGTGATCCCGCAGAACACAAAACTAAGTTTGCCTGAAGGAAATCTTAATAAATTCAGAGGGCCTTTCGTGCCGGGTTATACAGATTATTATCCATGGGAAAGTTTATCAGAGGCACAGAAAGACTCCCTTGATCTCGAGATGGCAGTTTTTGCTGCTATCGTTGACCGGATGGATCAAAATATTGGTCGAGTTATCGACAAGCTTCAGGAAAATGGGAAATTGGAAAATACCCTGATCGTGTTTTTAGTAGATAATGGATCGTGCCCATTTTATTCAAATAAAATAAAGGACGTTCAGCCGGGCCCTGCCAATTCCTATTGGAGTTTACGAAGTACATGGGCAAACCTGGGAAATACACCATTCCGGCAATTCAAACAGTGTGGCCATGAAGGAGGGAGTCATACCCCATTTATAGCAAATTGGCCAAGAGTAATTCAACCAAATACCTTTACAGACCAGCCTGGCCATGTTGTGGATATTGTACCAACTTTTTTAGATATAATTGGTGCACAATATCCTGATTCCATAAATGGGTTTGCGACAATTCCACTTCATGGAAATTCACTACTACCTATTTTTAAAGGTAAAAAGCGTAAAGAGCCTGAGCTTTTTATATCCGGATTTACTGAAAGATTTAGAATGTACAGAAGGGGATATTGGAAACTTGTTAAGCTCAACGGAGAAGAATGGGAATTGTATAACCTGAAAAATGACTTGACTGAAATGCACAATTTGGCAGATTCCATGCCGACAAAATTGGAAGAATTGGCTGTGCAATACGAGTTAGACAAAAGCAAATTGATTGATGTAAAGTATTGAATAGTTAAAGTCTGTACAATAAATCTGTCAATTACATGCACTCTTTAAATGATATTTTAATATCATTATAATTTCATTTTAGCAAGCACGACTTTAAACTCATCAATAATTTGTAGTTGTTCAGATGTCAATGCCGTTTCATCAACTGGCCTCAATTCCTGCAGATCTTTACTGATATTAAATATTTTCCCATCTTCATAAAGTTTCCAATCTTTATTGTGTACGAACCGACTTGGGGTGAACTTCCCCCATCGAGGATCGTAATGACAGAAAACCCAGTCTCTGGTTTTGCTGGATTTTCCAAGCAGTTGGGGATAAAAACTCAATCCATCGGTGATAAATTCCTTTGAAATATCCACGCCTGCAGCTTCCATGATTGAAGGTAAAAAATCTGTAAAATCCACGAGATTGTCATTGATGGAAGCGGGTTTGATTTTCCCTGGCCAATTTGCAATAAATGGCACATGTGTTCCGGCATCATTGGTATATCCCTTATTTCCTTTAAAAGGTTTCCCTAAAAACGTGGAGGTCACATCCCTGTCAGTTCCATTATCACCAATAAAAAGGACAAGTGTATTTTCACGTAAATTTTGCTCATTCAATTTATTTACTATTCTACCAACGATGCTATCCATATAATTGACCATCGCCCCAAAATATTTTGGATCGTTCAATTTATTGGACTTTTCGTCAATGTAATCGGGATGGTTTGGAGTAGGCACAAATGGATCGTGTGTGATTACCATGGGGTAATACAAAAAGAAGGGTTTTTCAGTATTGCTTTCAATGAATTTTTCGATGTACTCGACAAATACATCCGGTCCATATCTTCCTTTAAACACCCTGTTTTTTTCACCAGAAATTGACAAGGTAGGATCCTTGTATCGTGAACCGCGATCATCGATTTGCCAAAGACAATAATCATCAAAACCAGCTTCACTGGGCCACGATCCTATTCGTCCGTCAGCAAGTTGGCGTTGTTTTTCATTTCCCAACAATTGCCATTTTCCCACCACGCAGGTTTTATATCCTGCTTCTTGCATCAAATGTCCAAATGTACGTTCCTTAGGATCCAGCAATCCAAAGCCAATGTAGTTTCTGAAATTATACTTGCCTGTCATCAATTGTACCCTGGAGGGTGTACACAATGGCATGGAGTAGCATTGGCTGAACATCATACCTTCTTTCGCAAAATTATCGAGATTGGGAGTTTGATACATTTTACTGCCATACGCACCTATGGTCTCATAACCAAGGTCATCTGCCATGATGAGAATGATATTGGGTTTTTGAGTTGATTGTTTATCAGGTCTTGAATTGCAGGAAACACATATCATCAGCACAAGAATTATGCCTATTGAATATTGGTGATTTAACATAAATTGTAAATTTTATAATGATAACTACAAAACAATATATTATCGGATATTTTCATATTTTTTAACTAAATCTTTTTAGCTTTGAGAAAATCATTTTTCAAATTAAGCTTTGAAGTATAGGATGCATTTCGCAAATAAAGTTCGCATTTTTTATTATACATTTTGCTTAGTTTTCATCTTTTCTTTTTCTGCTTATCCTCAGGATAATAAGATAGGAATCGATCCTGATAAACCATTGAACTCTCTTTCCATGGATCAATGGACTGGAAGAGACGGATTGATTTCCAATAATCTCACCTCTGTAGCTCAATCTTCAAGCAAATTCATTTGGATTACTACCTTTAATGGTATCCTTCGTTTCGATGGGCTCAACTTTAAGTTGTTTGACAAAAGGAATTTGCCAAGCCTTAGCTCCAATGCATTTTATAGTTCATTTGAAGATAGCAAAGGTAATCTATGGTTTGCTTCTCAGAGTTCAGGAATAATTAAATACAGAGATAATAAATTTAGTCAGATCTCGATTGCTGATAATAAAAAATTGTCTGTGAGATGCATTGCTGAAGATAAAAATGGAGTGATCTGGGTTGGGACTAATAGTTCGGGAGTTTATATATTAAAAGACTCAGTATTGACTAATATTAATCTGGAAGAGTTTAATGTTGCTCATATAATGGATATAGAAGTTGATGCAGCAGGTGATATTTGGTTTGCTACCCACGGAAATGGGATATTGATTTATAGTGACAATGAAATTAGAAAAATAACACTAGCTGATGGGTTAAATCATAATACTGTAAATAAACTGCTATTGTCTCCTGACGGAAAAATGTACGCCGGCACAATGGATGGAATTTTTTGTTTTGGCAAGGATGAAAATAAACGGCTTCAACTATTTGATGGGTTGGAGATTAATGATATGTATATTGATGAGTATGAAAATTTTTGGGTAGGTTCAGAACAGGGATTATATAAAGCAAATTTGTTAGATAACAGCTTTGATATATTTACTGAAGCAGATGGGTTGCCTTCAAGCCAGATTTCTTCTTTATGCTTTGATCATGAAAATAGCCTTTGGCTTTCTACCAAAAAAGCAGGTCTGGTGCGGCTCAGAGATGGGGCATTTAAGAACATTACTAAAAACGATGGTCTTAGCTCCAAATTTGTCAATATCCTTGTTGAGCATGATAATAAAGTATATGTAGGTTGTGACGACGGATTGATAAATGTCATTGATGGCGATAAAATAAACCGTTACAATCTGAAAAATACTTTTTATAATGTCGGGATAAGAGATATCAATATTGCAAAAAATGGAGAGATGCTTGTTGCAAGTTATCGTGGTTTATTGAAAGTGAAAAATGGTAGGGAAGAATTAATTGATTTATCAAAATATGGAGCGACTAACGATATCAGGAGAGTTTTAAAAGGTATGGATGGGACCATATGGATGGCAACAAGGTCAAGTGGAGTGGTGAAATATAGTAATGAAAACAGGGTGAAAGTTTTTAATTCATCAAATAGCTTGGAGGCGAATTATATTTTGGCTCTTGAGGAAAATAGTAATGGCGATATTTATGTAGGAACACATAGTGGTGGCTTGAGTGTTATTAGAAAAAATGGTGAAGTAATTAATTATCCAATCGAAGACGGTAAACCCGGGATATTAATTTTCAACCTCCATATTTTAGACAGCAATAATATTTGGATAGCGACCAACATAGGAATATATAAATTTGATGGTGAGGTGTTTAAAAAGATTCGCTTAGATGATAACTTGAATGCGGAAACCATTTTTGACATTGTTATAGAAAATGACAATGCATGGCTTTCATTAAATAATGGATTGATTCAGGTTAAACTTTCCGACCTGGAAAAATTTATATCAGGCAAACTTGCTTGGGTTTCAGGAAGGTTATTTGATCGCTATGATGGAATGGCTTCGCAAGAGTGTACAGGAGCTACCCGTATGACACTCAGCAATGATGGATTACTATATGTACCAACATTGGGAGGTGTTGCCATATTAGACCCAAATGACTTAACTGAAAATAATAAAGAACCTCAGGTTTATATTACAGATTTCAAAACAGATTTTAATAGCTTAGATTATAGCACTGGAAATGAGTTAGTTATTGAGCCTGGGATTTTACGGTATGAATTTAATTTCACCTCGCTAAGTTACGTCGCCCCTTCAAAAATTCGCTTTAAATATAAACTTAGCAGAGTTGACAAAAATTGGATTGAAGCAGGCCCTGAGCGAGAAGCAATTTATACCAATTTGCCCAAGGGGAAATATACATTTACTGTCATTGCGTCAAACAATGATGGCGTTTGGAATGAAGTTGGAGATAGCATAAGCTTTAAAGTAAAACCATATTTTTATGAGACAACCATATTTTATTTTTTATTAGCTGGATGCCTAGGTCTATTAATATGGGGTATAATAATTTGGAGAGTCCATAATGTTGAACGGGTCAATACAGAACTTCGCAAACTTAATGAAGAGTTAGATAGATTCGTTTACAGTGCTTCTCATGATCTTAGAGCGCCACTTGCGTCTGTTTTGGGTCTGGTTGAAATTGCAAGGTTAGAACCGGGAATTAGCGAAAAGGACGAATGCTTGCAGATGATAAATTTGAGCATTAAGAAGTTAGATGGCTTTATTGGTGATATTATTGACTATTCAAGAAACCAAAGAGTACAACTCCAAACACATGAAGTTGACATAGAGAAAGAAGTTAACGAAGTACTCAATGAACTCAAATATTTAAACAGCAAAGGAGAGATAACGACGAAGATAATAAACCATGATACAGGGCATTTCTTGACTGATGGAAGGAGATTGAACGTGATATTAAAAAATCTGATTTCTAATGCTTACAGGTATCATGATTTTGAAAAGAAGAATCCGTTTATCCATATTGAGATTAAATTTAATCAGAAAAAGGCGACTGTTGCTATTTCAGATAATGGAATAGGAATTGATATGGAACATTTAGATAAGATCTTTGATATGTTTTATCGAGCCGATGAGAGCAGCAAAGGCTCAGGCTTAGGGTTGTATATTGTCAAGGAAACAGCCGACAAGCTAAACGGAGAAATAGAAGTAAATTCGAAAATCGGTAAAGGAACTATATTTACATTAACAATTCCATCATTGTAACTGGTAGTTTTATAACTTTAGTATTAAAATTGACCTTATCAGAAAGTAATATAATAAATCTATAAACCTATATATTATCCCATGTCAAACAGAAGAAAATTTATCAAAAACAGTTCTTTGCTGGCAGCTGCCAGCATTATTATGCCTTCAATGGCTTGCTCGTCTAAAAAAAAGGAGTCTAAAGAAAAAGTTGTCACACCTCCAAAATCGACTAAAATGGAAGTGGGACTTCAAGTATATTCTGTGAGAAATCAACTTAAAAATGATTTTGAAGGTACCATGAAAAAAATATCTGAATTTGGATATCAAATTATTGAAGGGTATGGTCTTGGATCTGATGGGATGTTTCTTGGTAAATACTCACCTACAGCTTATAAAAAAATTATTACAGACCTCGGTATGAGACTCGTTGTGTCACATAGTGGATATTTTACATCAGAAGATGCTTCACAAATGATTGATGCAGCAAAGGAAGCCGGTTTGGAATACCTGGTAATACCTGGAATTCCAGGGAAACTGCGAGAAAGCATTGATGGGTATAAAGCCATAGCGGAAAACTTCAACAAAATAGGAGAGCTGTGCAATGCTTCAGGTCTAAAATTTGGTTATCACAATCATGCTTTTGAATTTGATGTAATTGATGGCCAAATACCCATGGAGGTCCTTATTGGTGAAACGGAAAAAAACCTTGTCCATTTTGAGGCCGATTTGTATTGGGTAACAAAAGGAAAGTACGACCCAGTCAAATTAATAAATAAATATCCCGGACGTATTGATCTTTTTCATGTAAAAGACGCCAACTCAGAACTAGAAGGTGAAACTGTTGGTAAAGGAATTATTGATTTTAAATCAATATTTGAAGCGGGCAAAAAATCAGGATTGAAATATTATTTTATTGAAGACGAGCGAGAAGATAATCCTTTTGCAAATATCAAGGCCGATTTTGATTATATATCTATGCAGGATTTTTCCTGAAATTGACAGAAGATATACTTCTCAGGAAATAGAATTACCGATTTTCAAACTGTCGCCCTTGTTGTGTCTTTTGACCAACAAGCTCATGAAGGGCATTTTAGTTTTTTGGTGACAGCACCAAAAAAGGCGGGAGATATCTACACAGAATTTTTCCTAATATTGACGGAAGATAACATTGTGAAAAAGTCTGCTGAATATATTTCGGCAGACTTTTTTTATATCAGTGATTCGGGATCGATAGTTGTGGTATCAATTAGCTTATTCAATATTGCATAAACAGTAAGCCCTGATATGGATTTTATACCAAGTTTTTCAGTAATATTTTTACGATGAGAGATCACTGTATGAATGCTTATAAATAATTCATTCGCAATTTCTTTATTGATTTTACCAAATGCAACAAGCTTAAGTACATCCGTTTCTCGCTCCGTTAACAAGGTTGATTTTTTAATCTGAGAATTATTAATCTTGGGATGCAGGTATTGATTTAATAAATCATGGATAGCTGACTTTGGTGCATTTATAGAAATGCAATCAGTATTATCGTTTTCCTTTGTCTGCCCATCAGAAATAATTACTATTTTCTTTACGTCCGATACTTTTTGAAAAGTTTTTATTGCCGAAGAAAGGTAGTCATTGTCCAATGCTGTATCTACAAGAATCGCTACTCTGGCAGCATCAATCTCGAAATAATTTTTCAGGTCTTCTACCGAAGGCAACAATATGGACTCAATATCAAAATGATCTTTGATTATACTATTTAATCCATGACTGATAATTGCTGATGAATGAATAATGAAAATCTTATTGTGCATTTTTAAGTTCTTTTTCAATACCCATCACTTTCTCAGTTAGAATTTTATCTTCAATTCTTGCATGATCTTTCAAGTCTCTTTCAAACTGGAATAACTCAAATAAAAATTCATTACAATCTTTATCGTTGTAATTCGGCTCCAAATATTTTATAATAATGTTTTTAAGATCAAATAATTTTTCATCCAAATTGGAGTGCTCCTTTTCAAAGCTTTGAATTGAATAGTTAAGTAATTTTTTTGGTAAGGGCTTGGTTTTTAAATCATAAGCCTTTTGAAGTTCGAGAGCATAAGGAAATACATTTTCGTCCTCATCCATGATGTGCTCAAGAAATTCCTCTTTATATTTTTTATAAAATGACTGGATAATTTTCAAGTCATCAGACTTGCTGTTTCTCACAAACTTATTGAGCATTAACTCAATTTTTGGCAGACTTACCTTTCTAAATTCCAGGTGCGATTTTCTAAGATAATCTACAATAAGAATGGAAGAAAAAGATTGGAGTTCACTTTCTGGAAAATAATCGTAGTTATGAAAAGCATTGATAATGGCTAAAAAAAAGTTGATATCAATACCCATCTCCTGACAAATGTTATCGACAGTTTTTCCTTGAAAGCCAAGCTTGATACCAAATCTATTTAGCACCGGTAAGAGCAGATAATTGCTATGCACCAAGTCAGTCATCTTGGTATTTTTATCAAATAATTCCATAAAGCGATATTTAATTCAACACAAAATTAATACTTTTCGATGCAACCGGTCAATGATATATGGGGGATTTTTTGGAACAGTGAAATATTTTCTTGAAGAGCGATAAAAATTTTAGAATTTGAAAACATTTTACTATATATTCTCTTGTATATTATACCTAAACTGAGCGATTCAGGGGAGATGAGAAGTGCTAAGTATTTGATAATAAAAAGTTTATAAAAAACGCAGACGCACTCACAGGGTGCGGCGAGTATTTTTACAAATCTTTTTAACTCAGAGAGTTGGTGCTTATCGATTTCATGAATCGTTCAATTTAGGTTATATTCAAATGAGCATTGTATGTAATAAAATTGTGTTCAATAAGTAACAAAAATCCAATGGTTAAATTACAATTTATTAGTAGTTTAGGAAGATATAATATTTTGTAGTAATGATCCAAAATCAGCCTTTATCTACTTCAATAGATTACTATTTATTAGTTAGAAATTATACTATTGAAATTTTCAAACCACTTATCATTGAAGATTATATCCCACAATCTGCATATTTTACAAGTCCTCCGAAATGGCATTTGGGACATACTACCTGGTTTTTTGAAGAGTTTATTCTCAAGAAAAATTTTCGAGGGTATAAAGTATTTGACCATAAATTCAACTTTATCTTCAATAGCTACTACAATACAATTGGCGAAAGAGTGGCAAGGGATAGTCGAGGTGATCTTACCAGACCGAGTGTTGATGAGGTTTATCGATATAGAAATTATGTAGATGAGCATATGGAAAAATTACTTGGTAGTTCAGAAAATGCTCATCTATGGGAATTGATTCTCTTGGGTCTGAATCATGAACAACAGCATCAGGAATTGTTTTTCACCGATTTCAAATACATTCTTGGTAAAAATCCATTATTCCCAGTCTATAAAAATGGTTTTGACCTGACAGATCAAAAAAATACTGAGCAGGGATTTTTGTCTGTTCCTGAGGGGAATTATGAAATAGGGCACAACGGAGATGGCTTTTGCTATGACAATGAGCAAGCTAAACATCAAGTTTTTCTTCATGAATTTGAATTATGTAAATCATTAATTACCAATGAAGAGTACATCGAATTTATCAATGATGATGGATATAAAAGATTTGAGCTTTGGTTGGATGAAGGTTGGGCATGGGTTAATGAGAACAATATTTCTACACCACTATATTGGCATAATATTGATGGTGTATGGCATCATTTTACTTTAGAAGGATTGAAGCCGATCGACGGGTCAAATTTGGTTAGCCATGTGAGTTACTATGAAGCAGTGGCATTTGCCGAATGGAAAAATATGCGACTACCAACAGAATTTGAATGGGAGGCAGCTTCAAAGTTGTTAAATTGGGGATCGAGGTGGGAGTGGACAGGAAGTGCCTATTTGCCTTATCCAGGCTTTAAAAAGCCCGCTGGTGCAGTTGGGGAGTACAATGGTAAATTTATGGTAAATCAAATGGTGTTGCGTGGAGCCTCCTCAGCAACTTCTCCAAACCATAGCAGAAGCACATATAGAAATTTCTTTCACCCACATTTTCAATGGCAATATTCAGGGATTCGCCTGGCAAAAAAACAAAAATTATGATAAAGCAATTTGCAAAAGATGTTGATGAAGGACTTGAGTCAGCTGAAAAATCAATTCCGTCAAAATATTTTTATGATGCTGTAGGTGATGAAATATTTGTAAAGATCATGAATATGCCAGAGTACTACTTGACCGATGCAGAACTCGAAATTTTCAACTCGCAAACGAAAGAACTGATTAATTCCTTTGGCATGAACGGAGAGCATTTTGAAGTTGTAGAACTTGGTGCCGGTGATGGATTAAAAGTGATTAAATTATTGAAACAACTCAATGGTCATAATTTTACCTATGCCCCAATTGATATTTCAAATAGTGCCATTGAAAAACTTAAAAAGAGACTTCTTAATGAAATTCCTGAATTGAATTTTGATGGAAAGCAGGGTGAGTACTTTGAAGTCTTGGACTCACTAAAGAAGCACGGTAAAAAGGTAATTCTATTTCTTGGTTCTAATATCGGGAATCTCTCAGATGCTATGGCGCATAAATTTATGGCTAAGGTTTCAGAATCAATGAATTTCCATGATAAACTCCTCATTGGATTTGATCTAAAAAAAGATTCAAAAATAATTGAGAAGGCCTACAACGACCCACATGGATATACAAAGGCTTTCAACATAAATTTACTGAATAGGATCAATCGCGATTTGGGAGGTGATTTTTCAATAGAAAAATTTGTGCATTTGCCGGAATATAATAATAAAACATCTGCAGCTTCCAGTTATTTAGTAAGTATTCAAGATCAATCCGTTAGTATTCAAGCTACCGGAAAATCATATAGATTTAAAAAAGGAGAGCGGATACATACTGAAATTTCCAGGAAGTATGACTTGGCATTAATTGAGGATATTGCAAAAGGAACCGGCCTCAAAGTCAAAAAGACATTTATAGATAGTAGAAATTACTTTATAGATGTGCTGTTCGAAAAAGAGTGAAAAAAAATAAATCTTGAAAGCAATATGGAGGCATATATTATAGCAGAGTGCCAATGATAAAATTATTGTAGGTTGAAATCATACTAATTCATAATATTTTATAAATGGAGAATTCTTTTTTGAAGGGTGCGGAAATCACAAGATGTCCTTGACTTCTATTCTTAGTTTTTATTAGAAAATTACAGGACAAAATAATTAAGTATTTTTTCGATAGTAATTCTGCATTTGTTATAACTTTATATAAGAATTCAATTTTTCATCAAAATTATCAATATGAAGAAGTTTAGTCTTATGCTCTCTCTTTTGTTGGTTTCATTGTTGGGAAAAACTCAAAGCAGAGAGATTTCAGGTACAATCTCTGCATTTAATAAATTTCCACTCAATAACGTGAAAGTAATAGCTAAAAAATCTAAAGATGAAGCAATTACAGATGTCAAAGGATACTTTAAAATCGCAGTAAAGAAAAATGATGTCTTGATCATTGAAACCAAAACCTTTGAGAGTTATAGGCATCCAGTAAAGGGATCTGTTAATTCAGTAAAAATTAATTTGATTTACAGAGACAGACAAAGAAATAAAGAAATAGCCACTGAAGCGGGATATATAAAGCGTGATGATCTTGAGTTTGGCATTGAAAATTTAGTTGCTGAAAACAATGCATTCAGTAATTTTACTAATGTATATGATGCAATAAAGTACGCGCTGCCAGCAACAACAATAATTACTGAAAATGGTGAAAAGAAAATCCAGATCAGGGGGCCCAAAACAATACTGGGCAGTAATGCTGCACTCACAATTGTCGATGGCGTTATTATAGAAGATATAAGTTTCATTATACCTTCTGATATCATTAGCATTAAACAACTTAGCAGTGCATCTACCTCTTTATATGGAGCCAGAGGAGGTAATGGAGTGATTGTCATAACTACAAAATAGATATCTTTTTGGAATCCATAAGTTTTAAGAGATTCTATCAAATAACACACAATACTATCTGAAGCTGTATTAAAATGATTTGTATTTCTGGTATAGGGGGAGTATTATTTTGACTCGATATATCATAAAAAGTAGCATTAAACTATTTTAAAGAAACTCCATTGAGATCTGTAGTTAAAATTTCACTCATCACATCAAGAAATGGCCGAAGCCGTTGAAAACCATCTGACATATTTTTGTGAAAATCTTTGCTTAGAACTTCCTCATCAGTAAAATTTTGTTTTAACATAAATTGCTTGTATCTCAAAAGATCTATGGAAGGATGCTCAATATCAAATCCTTTTGGGGATGTTTTTACTTTTCTTCCTCGAAGAGTCCCAAAGAAATCTTTGGTTGATTTGCTTTTCAATACGCTCCTCAAAGGATCGTCATCTTGTTCAATATGTTTCCTGATTAGTTTCAGGTCATTGGGATTAGGACCAAAAAAACCACCCACAATGTAAGTATTTCCAGGCTCTAAATGAAAATTGTATCCACCTCTGAGTGACATCGTGGCTCTTCTGATAAATCCATCCCAACTGGATTTATAAGGTATTTTGTCTTTCGAAAAACGAACATCTCTGTAAATTCTGTACAAACTTTTCTTACCTGAAACTGTTTCAATGTCATCGTGCTTTCTCATTTCGTTAAGCAGATCTTCTGCAAATTCAATCATGATTTGATGCGATGCTTCATATCGGTTTTTATGGTCATGAAACCATTCCCGATTATTGTTTTCTTTCAGATCGGATAGGAAATTGAATACAGTTGAAATTGCTGAGTTCATAGTTAGCTATTTTTCTTGTTTTGACATAAATAAACAGCAAATTATAAAATCTTATCTGTTTATATTTTTTTTATAAAAGTTTATTTAGGTAATACTTTGTGAAGATATTTATATCTTTCTTGTTCATAATAATCTTCAAGCCTGCCAGTATGGCCATCGAGGCAGGGAGTTTACTCTTGGTCATGTCGTAAATGGCTTTACTGCATAATTGATTATAAAAACCACCTAAAATGAAACAAACAAGAAGACAATTTTTAACTAATACATCTGCTGTAAGCGCAGGGTTGGCAATGACAGGAATGAAATTAAATACAGAAAAATCTAAACCAAAGAAAGGATTTGAAATAAAGGTTTATGCCACGCGATGGGGATTCAAGGGTTCTATGGATGACTTTTGTAAGCAAGCCAAAGCTGAAGGATATGATGGTGTAGAAGATTGGTTTCCTGAAGCACAACAACAAGAAGCCTTTTTTGAGGCACTCGATAAATATCAGTTGTCGTATGGAGCATTAGCAGGAAGCAGTGGAAATGATATTAATGAACATGTTGAGACTTATTCAAATAACCTGAAACAAGCGATATCAAAAAAACCAGATTTTATCAATAGCCATGCCGGAAGAGATTTTTTGTCATTTAAAGAGAGTTTGCAATTAATCAATTTGGGAATAGAACAATCTATAGAATCGGGAATCCCGATTTATCAGGAGACTCACCGTGGGCGAATGCTATTTGCTGCCCATATATGTGAAAAATTTATTGATTCAATTTCTGAATTAAAATTGACTTTAGATATTTCCCATTGGTGCGCCGTAGCAGAATCTTTGTTGGCCAATCAAAAAAAAACTATAGAAAAAGTGCTGTTGCGGACAGAACATATTCATGTCAGAATAGGTCATGAAGAAGGTGCTCAGGTTCCGGAACCTCGGGCACCTGAATGGAGAAATGCCACAGAAGCCCATTTTGCATGGTGGGATGAAGTGGTTGCCCGTAAAAAAATAGCCGGAGAATTATTGACGGTCACCACGGAATTTGGCCCTCCTAATTATATGTGGACAACGCCATATACCTATCAGCCTCTTGCAGATCAATGGGCAATAAATGTATTTATGATGAACGAATGGAGAAAAAGGTATTTGTAGCATAATACATGATTGATGCTAAGAGGTATTGATTTGTAAGATGAATTGCTTCCCTGTTTTTGGATGCTCTTAGCTTGCAAAACTCAAAGTTGATGAGACTATGATTTATAACAAGCAGATATGCCAGACAAAGAAAAGGAATGGTCAATATCAAAGCGTGCTTTCCAGAGATAATGATTGAAAAAGGAATTTAGTCGAAAAAATATACGCTAATGAAAAAGATTGAAATAGGGGATAGGCTACCACATTTTAGACTATTGAATCAGGATGGAAAATCAATTGCAATTGCCAAGTATCTTGGAAATCCGCTAATAATCTATTTTTATCCAAAGGATGATACCATTGGCTGTACCAGACAGGCTTGCAGTTTCAGAGATGAATATCTCAATTTTTCCAATAAGGGAGCAGTAATTTTTGGAATCAGTGCAGACTCAGTGCAATTGCACAAAAAATTCAGTGCGAAGTATAATCTGCCTTTTGACTTACTTTCCGACAAGGACAATAAAGTCAGAGATAGATTTGGTGTTCCTTCTGATCTTTTTGGATTAATACCTGGAAGAGTTACATATATCACTGATCGTCAAGGGATAGTCAGGCATATCTACAACAATCAAATGAATTCAAAAAAGCATATTGAAGAGTCTCTGAGAATATTAAAATCTTTCTGATTAGGCTACCAAAAATCGATTAATCTCACATCAAATATTAGCATTGCATTTGGCGGGATTTTATTTCCTGTTCCCTTTTTGCCCCAAGCCAGATCAGGAGGAACGAAAAATTTATATCTCCCATCTTTTTTCATTAGTTGCAATCCTTCTCTGTAGCCTTCAATTAATTCACCCATCAAGACTTCAGCAGGTTCATTTTCCTTATACGTATCTATCAGTACTTTCCCATTAAGTAAGGTACAACGCTGATGGGTAGTTACATTGCTTGTTGCTGAAGGACTATTTTCATCGCCTTCTTTAATTACAATGTATTGCAAGCCAGATGAAGTTTCATAAACATCTTCCTTCGTTTTGTTTTTAAGTAAAAAATCTTCCGAAAATTTTCTGTTGTTTCCGGATGATCCTCTGCTTCTATTTCTTTTTTCTCGTTTTGCCAATTTAGGTGGTATTACAGGGACAAAAAAAAGGCACTATCTAAGTGCCCAAGTTTTAATATATATTTTACGAAATATTTATTGTTCAATAGATTTTATTTCTTCAAGTGCGTTTTCAGTCAATGGCTTTGTGACAAATTTTACCACATTATCATTATTAACAATTTTGTCTATGTCTCTTTTATTATCAGAACTTGAAAGAATGATTACTTTACATTTATTTCGAAGATAGGAATTGAATTTTTCAAACTCATATAGAAATACAAAACCATCTACGATTGGCATATTAATATCGAGAAATATATAGTCTGGTAGTTCATCTGGGTTATCTTTATTTTGTTCAAGATATTCCAAAGCACTTTTCCCTGAATTTTTTATTTCAACACTTTTAGAAAAATTAGTTATTTCTATTATTCTTCTGCTGATGAAATTATCCGTATCATTATCATCAACAAGCATTACCAGATCAATTTTATTGTCAACCATCATTTATGTGTGGTAAATAAATTATAAAAAATTCAAATTATCGATATATTAAAATCGTTATATAATTTGCTATTATTTTAGCAAATATAAGTATTATAACTAATTATTAGAGTCCATTTATTTTGATTGAGTAATGTTTGGCAGAAATCTACAAATATTACCCCTCTTTCATTTTAGGGCTCTTATTTTTATTATTTCTCCTTCAGAAATAATAAAATCTTCTTTGTCATTTATATCCATTAGTTCTTTAATTGATAAACCATTTGTTCTGGCGATTCCATACAATGTATCATCATGTTTTACAGTATAGGTTTTGTATTTTGTACCATTAAATGTTTTATGACTGTCAATTTTAGTCTCTTGCCTATCTCCAATAAATATTTTTTGGCCTACATTTAGAACATCCAAATCATCAATGTCATTCCATTGTCTTAATTCCCCAATGCTCACATTATATTTTCTGGAAATACTGAATAATGTTTCACTTGATTTTACAATGTGATAAAATCCAGCTTTATTGACATTTAGTTTATATTTCTTTTTTTCATTCTTAGGCGTTTTTGTTTTGCCTAAATTATCATTAGATACCTCACTGCTATACTCACTTAGGTATTCTGACTCTTCGTCAACTTCATCAAATAGATATTCACTTTCCAGTTGATCTTCAATTTTAGTATCGTTGGTGTTTTTATTATTCGTTGCGTTGTTGGGACTTTGAGAAGTATAGCTATTTTTTGTGTATTCAATTTCATTTGAGTAACTTTTCACAATCACGTTTTGGGCATCATTTTTTTTGTATGAAATCGGTACATCTGATGGACGATTATGCCTAAGCCATAAAACCATGCCAGAGCTCAAATCCTTTTCTTCCAGCATCCTGTTTTTAGTCATTAATTTCTTAATTTTAAGACCATACTTTTGCGAAATTGTCCATGCGGTTTCTCCTGTAATTACAACATGATAATTAATTTTTGCCTTAGCTTTTTTTAATTTCAAATAATACACCTGACCGCCAATAATCTGATCAGACTTGGTCAAATCATTATACTTTAAAAATTTGCTTTCACTAATACTATGCCTTATAAGTACCGAATTTAAGTTATCATTGGAGGATGCAATAAATCCAGGGATTCCATTAATTTTAATTCTTTTTGAAATAATACTTTTATTAACTTTTGGGTATTGTTGATTTATCTCAAAGTTAAAGCCTGATATTGATTCGTAAGAACTAGGAAGTGCCACTATTGATTTCGGGCTTTCTTTTATTGCATATTTTACTTCAGGCACCAATAAGGATTGGGCCACAAAATCTTGCGTACTCACTGGTATCAGCCCTAAATATGTCTTATCAGAAGGGATTTTGCCTTTTCTTAACCATTTGTTGTATAGCGTCAATTTTTTATGATCTATCTCAAAATAATCAGAAATATCTTTTAGCGACTTTCCTTTAGTATCTTCATATTCATAAAGTTGCAGCGTGGGGTTAGTATTTTTATGGATTTCATTTTCAAAAGCAATCTTATAGGCAAGAAACTTCTTGACATACCAATGTGTTTGCTTTGTGATATCCATTTTCTTTTTGCCAAAATATTTTTTATTGACGTGTTTGTTGGCTCCGGTAGGTCCGGTATTGTACGCCAGCAATGCGTAAATCCAGTTGTTAAAAAAGAAATTATTCTTTTTTAAATATTTGGCTGCCGCATGAGAAGATGCTGTGATATGCATTCTCTCGTCTATATTTCGATCAATCCTTAAACCAACTTCTTTTCCAGACGCCTCCTTAAACTGCCAGAAACCAACAGCATTGGAAGTTGAAACAGCATCAGAGATAAGCGCACTTTCCTGTATGACGAGAAATTTGAAATCATCAGGTAAATTTTCCTCCATAAATACCCGCTCGATTATATCGAAATACAGATCAATTTTTACCACTTTTTTCTTCAAATAGACCTGGCTTTTATGAAGTGCATCGACATCAGCTTGAATTTGTATTCTGGCTCCGTCACTTATATTTAACTTAATATCAGCGAAATAGTAGGTTGAAGGAACTTTGGGGCTGCCAAGAATTGCAAAGGCAAGGAAAAAATTGATTAAGAATAAAAAGTATTTCAGCATATTTTTTGAATTAAGGAAAGACCATCTCTTAGTGGTATCATAACATTTACCACACGATCGTCATTCTGTACTTGTTCGTTAAATTTTATTACAGCAATAGTATCTTTGTTTTTTTTGCCGGTGTCATCATCAATTACCTTACCACTCCACAAAACATTGTCAGCCAGAATAAATCCACCTTTTTTTAAATTATCCATGGCCAGATCAAAATATCCACAATAGTTGAGCTTGTCTGCATCAATAAATATCAGATCAAACTGAATATCAATTTTGGGGATGACGTCCAGGGCATTTCCAAAATGTGCAGATACTTTATCGCTTATCCCTGCTTCTTTAAAAAATACCTGATTTTGATCCCTGAGTTCTTCATTAATTTCAACGGTATGCAGCATGCCTCCTTCTTGCAATCCTTCCGATAGACATACTGCTGAATAACCAGTGAATGTGCCAATTTCTAAAATGAATTTTGGCCCAATCATATTGGAAATCATAGATAGAAATCTTCCCTGAATATTCCCTGAGAGCATTCTTGGATAAATGGATTTTAAATAAGTATTTCTCTCTATTTTATCCAGAACGATACTTCCTTTTGAAGTATGAGATTCGATATATTTTTCTATTTCCGGATCGGTGATTACCATACTAAATATTTTATAACGCTATAATGAAAAATCGTACTATAAATTCGAGTAAAAATCTCATGATATCCAGCTAATTTTTTGGTACAAAATATAAGAAACTTAGTTTACTCGCATCAAATATTTCATTTGAAATTTCAAACAATTGATTAGCGGTTATATTTCTGATTTTTCTGGCAACGTCTTCAAATGATTCTATTTTATTATGAATCAGCATACTTTTTCCAAGCATCAACATTATACTGATGTTATTTTCTTCGGCCATTGCCATTTGACCTATATACTGTTCTTTGGCCTTATGAAGCTGAGTGGTTCCCATGGTCTTTTTGGTAAGTTTTCGTAGTTCTTTTATTACTAGGTCAACACTTTTATATAATTGTTTTTTCTCAGTCCCAAAAAAAATACTCATTAATCCAACATCATGAAAAGCTGCATAATTTGCATCTATAGAATAGACATAACCATATTTTTCTCTCAGCGTGAGATTTAGCCTGGAGTTCATTGCAGGGCCACCAAGTAAATTTAATAGCAAAGAAAAGGGGAGTCTTTTTTCGTTTTGATTGCTATATGTAATTGTCCCAATTCCACAATGCGCTTGCATAACGTGTTTTTTTTCAATTCTGGTTTTAGCAATATAATTTTCAAAAACAGCTCTCGGTTTCCTGGCTTTACTGCATGGTATGTCCTCAAGATATTTTTTGGCCATTTTAGCAACTTTCGAAAAGGGCAAACTACTGACAGAAGAAAATATTAATTTCTCGGTATTAAGATTTTGTCTGATAAAATAGAAAAAATCACTTTGCTGGAAGGATTGTACACTTTCTTTAGTGCCTAATATATTGCTTCCTAGTGGGTGAGAGGAGAATATTAACTGATCTATTTCATCTTGAATAGCATCTTCCGGTGCATCCTGAAAAATAGACATCTCTTCCAGGATCACATTTCTTTCCTTCTCAATCTGATTCTCAGGGAATATGCTATTGAAGGTGATATCCGTTAACAGATCAAAAGCTTTTTCTGTATGATCATTAAGGATGGAGGCATAAAAACAAATATTTTCTTTGGATGTATAAGCATTTAGTTCACCACCCAATGCGTCTAATTTATTGATTATCTGAAAAGACCTTCTATTTTTTGTTCCCTTAAAAGCCATATGCTCCCAAAAATGCGCCAATCCGAGTTGATTTGCATTTTCATCCCTACTGCCAATGTCAAGAATAAATCCACAATGTGCAATTTTTGAATTTTGAATTTGCTTATGGACAACCCTTATGCCATTTTGCAGTGTTAAAATATTATAATCCAGCACTATATCATCTATGTTATTTCTCAACAGCCATTCCAGATTTCTCTGAAACTAAATTGCAAATATAGTTCAAATATTAAAGAAAAGGCATAGTTAAATCCATAGAAATTATTTCTATATTTATATTATAAAATGTCTTAAAAATGATAGTTTTTTTTATAAAATATACTTTCTAATTCAGTTAAAAAATTGAATTTTTGCTTTTAATAATTAAAAATAATTTTAACCATAATTAACAAACTTTTGTAAAAATGAAAAATCGAAAATTATCTATCTATTTATGCTTAGTCGCAATAGCATTTGTGACTTTCAGCACCATGTCTATGGCTC